>CAZHXQ010000059.1:0-11714 GCA_964536465.1 uncultured Anaerolineaceae bacterium | reverse complement strand
CGATTTGGCCTGCTGAATGGTATCGTACGCCGGGTTTCAGGGAAGATGAGACTGTTTGGAATCTCCGGTATCTTTCCAATGATTATTGGGTCTACCACCAACGAATTTTGCAATACTCTGGCGGACATTTTGAGACCTGGGGAGGTGTTAAGATGGAGATTGATTGCAATGTGTCAGATGGACCGGCTGCTGTGCCGTGTAGGCCGATTATCCTTCAACCGCATCGACGCTGGTTCCCTATGATTGGGAAATGATGCTCTTCTCGTCGGAGCTTTTCAACCGCCCTGTACGGGGCGGTTTAGTTTATAATTTCTCTTCGGGCAGCCTGCCGATAAGGTATAAAGGAGCGCATTCTGGGAATGGGTAAAGTCAAAGCTTTTTTCAGCCAGTTAGATTTTAGCTGGCGATCGCTGGGTGATTATGGCCTGATCATTGCAGGTGGGTTCGTGCAGGCATTGGCCTTGCGCACGTTTCTGGTTCCGGCCCAATTGGTTAGTGGCGGGGTCAGCGGTGTCGCCCAGTTGCTTCATTATCTAATGGGTTGGCCGATCGGTTTGGTCACGCTCCTGGCCAATATTCCTCTTTTCATCATCGGGTGGCGCTACTTAGGTGGACCTCGTTTTGCGATACGTACCATCCTTACCGTTGTTTCCTACACGGTCTTTACTGATATTTTAATTGAAGTGACCGGCAGCGCGCCTATCACGGGAGACATTCTGCTCAACACCCTGTACGGCGGCATTGTCCTGGGTTTGGGGTTGGGTCTGGTCTATCTTGGGCGCGGCACCAGTGGGGGGACAGATATCCTTGGGCGTATTTTAAACAAGCGGTTAGGAATGTCTATTTCACTGGCTTATATGGTTACCGATTCATTCGCAGTAATACTTGCGGGCTTTTTCTTTGGTTGGGAAAAAACCATGTATGGACTGATCATGATTTACCTCAGTGGCATCGCGGCTGACTTTGTCACTCAGGGTAGAAATCTAATTCGTGAGGCGATGATCATCACTGATGAAACAGAAAAAGTGGTCGCCGCCATCAGTGAGCAGTTGGGACGAGGTACAACTATTATTGAGGCTAAAGGCGGCTATACAAAAAAAGACCGCCCGATTATCTATTGCGTTGTGACAGCCGCAGAAGTGATCAGGCTAAAAACGATTGTGCATGATGCTGATCCTGAGGCCTTCATGTCAGTGGGGCATTCCAATGAAGCTTTGGGTGAGGGCTTCAGTCCTCTTAGCGAGCAAATGTAGGCTTTTTTGGAGATGACGAGGTGAAAGAATGCCATATATGATTGCCATGTTAGCGGATATCACCACCTTGAATGTGGATGCGATTGTGAATGCTGCCAATCATTCATTACTCGGCGGCGGGGGTGTGGATGGGGCCATCCACAAAGCGGCGGGGCCGCAATTGCTTGCAGAGTGCCGAAAATTGAAAGGCTGTGAGACTGGTCAGGCAAAAATCACGGCAGGATTCAACCTGCCGGCACGCTTCGTGATCCACACCGTTGGGCCGGTCTGGACCGGCGGAGAGCAGGGAGAAGCTGAGCTGCTGGCAAATTGCTATCGCAACAGTCTGCGGCTGGCGGAGGAAAATGAGCTGAAATCGATCGCGTTCCCTTCGATCAGTACCGGAGTTTATGGCTATCCGCTCGAGCAGGCAGCCAGAGTCGCCGTTTGCACGGTCAGAGAGGTCATATCTGAATTGACGAATCTCGAGAAAATCATCTTCTGTTGTTTTTCGCAGAGGGCGCTTGGAGTTTATCAGGCCCTTTTGTAGGTACTAAAGCTGAGCCAGTCCTATTTGCAATTTATTGGATGACCCAGTTTGAGCGTCATCTTTTCTAACAGTGCCTCATCAGGCGATTGCCCTTGGTAGGTTTCCAGGAACACTGAGAGCATCATGCTGCAGTCGGCCGCTTCGTGAGCGATGTTTTCTTTGTCAAGACGGTCATGATTTCGAATCCAACCAGGTTTACGTGAAACGATGGCATCCGCCTGCAGCCCCAGGTCAGCAAAATTTTGAAACAAAACTTGCTCTTCCTCGCTCAGCTGAGCTGATTGGGTAGTTAAGTAGGCCTCAGCGAGCTCACCGACTTCGGAAAGATAAAAGAGCAGTGCGCTTTTGTGGTCGGGCCAGCTCAACCCACGCTGATGGTAGTATTCCTGAATTATTTCTGTTTTCATTTTTTTCGCCTGTCACGTTCATCAATGAGTATGCAAGCATTATAGCATTTGAAAGTAAGCAAAGTCCTCTGATCGCCTGGGATTCTCTCAGGATGAGATACAGCTGACTCCTGCTCTCATTTTCCGATGACATTCTCGCCGCTTGAAAAGGTATTAAGCAGCTGTGTCTTGAGGGGGTCGGGCAGGGCAACGAAAATTAAAAAAGGTTTGATTGTCTTTTGAAATTTTGCGCAACAATAGTCCATTTTGATCTGCCCCTCTATGATAAGATTGACAAACAGCATTATTGTCCAATGAGGTGTACATGTCAGAAGTCCCAATCCAATGGCTGGTCAACGATCATGCCCTCCAGAACCCGAAATCCGAGCTGGCAGCCGAGCTTTTTCCCCATGGTCTGCCTCGCAAGGTGCGCCAACTGCACAGCTCCATTCCTGGCTATCGCATGAGCCCGCTAAAAAGCCTGCCCCGCCTCGCGAAACGTGTAGGTCTGGGCGGCATCTGGGTGAAAGACGAGTCTGCCCGCCTGACGCTTAACTCTTTTAAAGTGTTGGGAGGGGCTTACGCGATTTACCGTAAGTTACTGGAACGCGGAGGGTACCAGGACGAGGAATTCTCGCTGAAAGATTTGCTGCAGCTGGATGGAGAGCACCGTGAAAAATTAGGTCACCCCATTTTTGCCACCGCGACAGACGGCAATCATGGCACCGGCGTGGCCTGGGCAGCCAACAAGATGGGCTTTCCATCGGTCATTTATGTCCACTCACTTACCACCAAAGACCGCATCCGCGGTATCGAGCGGCAGGGTGGCAGCGTAGTGGTTGTGGACGGCAACTATGATGATGCTGTGCGGCAGGTTAGCATTGACGCCAAAAAGAATGGCTGGGAGGTGATTTCTGACACCTCATGGGAAGGCTACGAAGCAGTCCCAAAGTGGATCATGCAGGGTTATGCCACCATGTTTGTGGAAGCCCAGGAACAGTTTTCAGGGCAGGGCTTGAGCCGACCAACCCACCTGATCGTGCAGGCAGGGGTGGGCTCTTTGGCTGCGGCGGCGATTGGATTCTATTCAGTTTTGTTTGAAGACAACGTTCCTCTTTCTATGGTGGTGGAGCCGACCAAAGCCGCCTGCCTGTACGAGTCAATGCGCGTAGGTGACGGCAGACCCCATAGCGTGGGCGGCGAACTGGATACCATCATGGCAGGCCTGGCTTGCGGTGACCCTAACCCTCTTGCCTGGGAGACGCTTTACAACTGCGCAGATTTCTTTGCCAAATGTCCCGATTACGTGGCGGCCAAAGGCATGCGGGTTTACTCTACCCCTCTTACGGATGACCCTTTTATCGTTTCAGGCGAATCTGGCGCGGTCACACTGGGCGCCTTGATGTATACGATGGAATATGAAGGCGCGCGCGAATTGCGTGAGGTTATGGGTCTCAACGAGGAGTCGCAGGTATTGCTGATCAATACGGAAGGCAACACCTCGCCAGATGATTTCCGCAGTGTGGTCTGGGAAGGCGGCATGCCTGTGCCTGAGGAATATAAAATTCACAGCCGGGAAGACGAATAACAGCCGGACAGTTCTCGTCTTTAGCAGGTTTCACCTGCGTCTATCTGGAGCTAAAAGCGGTAATCCGAGATTATCCGCCTCAATTGCCCTGACACAAATTTGGTCTGGTGAACCGCCCGCAGCTTTAGGTTGTGTGACTACCGGCCAGCTCAAGCACCTAAAATTTTGGTATCATTAGCGCTGATGAAAATTAAACAAGCAGCTGATTTTCAGCGCCAGGCCCCCGATTGGATCCGCCACAGTCTGCATACCGGCACACGTGACCATGTCTCAAATCCCCGTCCGCGCTTAGGGGAGAAGGTCACGATTCGGCTGGAACTGCCGCTGCGAGGACAGCCCGATCAGGTCATCTTGCGCAGCATCCCCAACGGGGAACAACAACTACAAGCCATGCGGTTGGTGGAGACCCGAAACCAGATGAATATTTGGGAAGCCGAATTGCTGATAAACGAGCCAAAGGTACCATACCGCTTTGCGATTCAGGCGGAAGGAAAAATCTGGTGGCTCAATGCCGCCGGAGTGAGCGAATACATACCGGTAGTGCCTTATGATTTCAAGCTTCTGGCGAATAACCCGGAAATTTCATGGCTGAACCGTTCGGTTTTCTATCAGATTTTTCCCGACCGCTTCGAGAACGGCGACCCCAGCAATGATCCGGACGGCGAAATAGAGGTCTATCCTGGCTTTACACGCAAAACTTACCCATGGGGTCAGGCTGTCAAGACAGACCGCAGGCACATCCCTTTTTACGGCGGCGACCTGAAGGGAATAGAAGATCGTCTCGCCTATCTGCAAGCGCTTGGGGTTAATGCGATTTATCTCAATCCGATTTTCACGGCTTATACCAACCATCGTTATGATGTAGCCGATTTTCGCAATGTTGACCCAACTCTGGGTGGCAACCAGGCTCTGATTTCCCTGCGAAAAGCGCTCTCATCTGCGAATATGCGCCTGATTCTTGATATCGTCCCCAATCACAGCGGCGCTGGCCACCCCTGGTTTCGAGAAGCTCTAAACGACCCTACCAGTCCACGCCGTTCGGCTTTTTATTTCGATGAAGGGCAAAATTATGTTTCCTGGATGGGTTTTGGCAACCTGCCCAAGTTGAATTACAGCGATCTGGCTCTGCGAAGCGAGATGTTTGAGAGCGAAACCAGCGTCTTTGCCAGTTGGTTGCTGCCTCCATACAGCGTCGATGGCTGGCGGGTTGATGTCGCCAACATGCTTGGGCGCTATGACGAACAACAACTGGATGGAGATATCCTGCCTGCCATTCGCAAGACAGTCAAACAGGCCAACCCCGACAGCTATTTGATGGGCGAGAATTTCTTCGAGGCCGCAGGGCAGCTCCAGGGCAATGCCTGGGACGGCGTGATGAATTACACTGGCTTCAGCAAACCCCTGTTGAACTGGTTGAAGGGCTTTACAATTGGCGCGCTGCGCTGCGATCCGCTGCTGGTGTCAGAAAAGCCTTTGAGCACAGAAGCTCTGATCAGCAGCTGGCAGGAAAACCTGGCAGCCATTCCCTGGACAATCGCGACACAGCAGTTTAATTTACTCGACAGCCATGACACGAAGCGCATCCGCACGGTGCTGGATGGGGATGAGGCCTTGATACGTATGGCAGTGATGGTCCAGTTCACCTTTCCGGGGGTACCCTGCGTTTATTACGGTGATGAAATTGGCTTGACAGACGAGCCCGGTTTTGACCAGCGCAACTGCTTCCCCTGGGATGAAGAGCAATGGGATACCGATCTGTTGGAGTTTTATCGAAGATTGATCGCGCTGCGCAAAGAAAGCGATGTGCTGGCTGAGGGTAGTTTCCAGGTGCTCTTCTGGGATGATGATATGTTTGTATACCAGCGTTTGCTGGACGAGAAGCGCATCATCGTGACCGCCAGCCGCGTAAATCAGCCTGAGGGGTTCATCTTGCAAAGCGATCGTGTCAATACCCCTGGTTCGTTGCAGATGAGGAGTCTCTTTGGCAAGGGAGAGCTCCTCCTTCAACCTGGTGAGATCAAAATCCCCGCTCTTGACCGCGGCGGGGCAATCTGGCTGTAAACAAATTTCTGCTTAGCGATTCGTATATAATCAACTCATGTATAGTTTGAAGGAATTGTTCAAAAAGTTCTTCGCAAAACTGGCGGAGCGGTTTAGCGGCGCGCAAGAGTTCCTTAAGAATGTCTACTACAAGGGCAATAAACTCAGCGGGGGCACGCTGGGAATCATTCGTCATACCTTTACCAATTTCTCCTTGATGCGAGGCGCTGAGGCCGCGGCGAGTTTGTCTTATTACGCGCTCTTCTCGATTTCACCTATTTTATTAGCATCAGTCTCGATCGCTTCCATCTTCCTGGAAAGGGAGGTTGTGCAGGCGAAACTTTTGGAAGTGATCAGAGAATATATTCCTGTATCGGTGAACCTGATCAACAATCTGGTCAGCGGGGTTTTGGAAAAACGCGGCGCTTTCACATTGGTCGCATTTATAGGTTTGGTCTGGTCAGCCAGCAATGTTTTTGACAAAATCATCAAGAACATTAACCGCGCGTTCCCTAAGGGGCGAGACCCTGGTTTTATCCAGAGTCGGGCTATGGCCCTGATCATCATCCTGGTGATCATGGTTTTATTCTTAGGCTCTTTAGCAATCGATACGATTCAGGGTATCTTCCCTCTTGAAGAAGTGCAATTTAATGGAATTTACCTGGTGGAAACAAAATTATACGAGTGGTTGCGTTGGGTTCTACCGTTGGTGATCAAATGGCTGCTATTTTTTGCCCTGTATAGCTGGATTCCCCGCAACAAGTCGATTCTTTTCAAGGCCCGTCTGATCGGCTCTTTGGTATCGGCGAGTTTGTGGGAATTGGCAACGCGCGCGCTTACCTGGATGCTTTCGACCGGGTATACCAACTACGAACCGGTGTATGGTTCGCTCTCTTCGATCATCGCTTTGTTGACCTGGATGTACCTGAGTGGGTATATCGTTTTCCTTGGTGCCCACCTGACGCATGCGGTCAATTTTCATTTTGTGGCCCGCAAGGCAGCAGCGCAGGCTAAGTCCGCTGATAAGGCTTATCAGGAGACCAGTGGCGCCGCCTGAGCTCTCCATCTGTATCATCACGCTAAATTCAGGTGACTACCTGCGTGACTGCCTTGAGTCGATCCGACAATATCCACCTGAAGGTGAATATGAAATCCTGGTGACCGATAACGGGTCAGACGACGGAACCATCACCATGCTGCGCAGGGAATTCCCGCAAGTAAAGGTAATTGTCAACCAAAAGAACCTCGGCTTCACCAAACCAAATAACCGGATGCTCCACCAAGCCAGGGGTGAGTTTTTGCTTTTGCTCAACCCCGATACGCTCTTGATTGAAGACTGCTTTAACCCCCAGCTTCAGTTTCTAAAAGACCACCCGCAGGTGGGGGTGAGCATACCCAAAGTACTCAATGGCGACGGCAGCTTTCAGAAGCAATCGCGGCGGGGTGAGGCCAACCCCGTTGAGGTTATTGGCTATTTTTTCCACCTGGGCAGGCTGTTTCCAAAGAACAGAGCGCTCAATGGTTATCTGCAGAGTTGGCTGCCTGAAGACGAAATTGCCGAGGTAAAGGCTGTTTCAGGCTCGTGTATGTTTATCAGAAGAGAAACCTGGCAGCAGGTTGGCGATTTGGATGAGCGGTTCTTTGCCTACCAGGAGGACAGCGATTATTGCCTGCGGGCGCGCGAGAAGGGGTGGAAAGTGATGTATGTGCCCATCAGCCGGATCATTCACCACGGCGGGCAGGGGGGCTCGATGGCGCAACCCTGGCGAAGCATCTACCAGTGGCATCGCTCCTACTACCTCTATTACCGCAAGCACTTTGCCAAAGATCACTTCTTTCTGTTCAACTGGCTATTTTATCTGGTGATGTTAGCCAAACTCGGAATGGCTCTGTTGGCAAACCTGCTCAGATCGGCGTAGACCGGGCGCATCTCTATCCCAAAACCAACCCAGGCGACTGGGCAGGAGCGCCTGCCAGACCTTGTCGTTTCGATTATCAGGTTTTACAAATAGTTGCATACATCTTTTTGATAAATAAAAATCTCCATAACTAAAGATTCTCCTGGTGAGATCGAAAGGAGTTACTGTGGCAAGAAAACAAGAAAAGCAAGAGCAAACACAGAACAAAAAGAAAGACGGTCCTGGTTTCTCTGAAACAGAGAGAGCGGCCATGAAAGAACGCGCTGAAGAAATCAAGCGTGAAAAATCTTCCAGGAGCAAGACAGATGGGGAACAGACAATACTTGAGAAGATTGAGGAAATGGCGGCAGATGACAAGAAGATCGCCTCCAGCCTGCACCAATTAATCAAGCAAAACTTTCCTGAACTGGGTTATAGGACGTGGTACGGCTTCCCTGCTTACACGAAAGATGGCAAGGTCATCACCTTTTTCCATCCTTCGGGTCGCTTTGACGAGCGATACTCCACACTCGGTTTCAGCGTCGACGCCAAACTGGATGACGGTGTATTTTGGCCCACTTCCTACGCGCTGACCGAATGGAATGACAAAGTTGCTGCCGAGATCAAAAGATTAATCAAAAAAGCAGTTGCTTGAGGTAATTCGGTTGAAAGTCTAACTCTTTTTTACGGGCGGGCAGGTTATACTCGCCTTTTGATTTTACCTGCTCAGCCGCAAGATCTCGCCAGCTTCCAGCGCGGTGATGTCGCGGTGTTCGCCCCGGGTAAAGCCCTCTGCTTCCAAATAAGCCTGAACCTCTTCGGCTACTTTGTCTGGGTCAAGCCCATAAGCGGTCAGCGTGGTGGGCATTCCCAGGCTCTGGAAAAAGGCAGCCATGGTCTCAATGGTGCGGTCAACACGCTCCGAATACTTCTGCATTTTTTGGTCCAATACACGGTAGCCATACTGCAGTAATTTCTCCTGCTTCTGCTCCTGCTTATACCAGAGCAGCCACGGCAAAACCACCGCCAGCGACTCAGCATGCGCCAATCCGTACAGCGCGGTCAGCGCGTGCCCGATGCCGTGAGTAGACCAGTCCTGCGGGACGCCGACGCCAATCAGGTGGTTGAGCGCGTTGGTGCAGACCCACATATAGTTGGCCCGGGCTTTGTAATCGGGTGGGTCGGTTTCCAAGGCAGGCAGAGCGATTTCGTGAATTGCCAGCAAGAGCGCTTCTGCCTGGCGGTCCTGCACAACAGCACCGACCGGATAGGTCATGTACTGCTCGAGGATGTGCACATAGGCGTCCACCAGTCCGTTGCGGACTTGCTCTTTGGGCAGTGAATAAGTTACTTTGGGGTCCAGGATGGAAAATTTAGGAAATACTTTCTCGCTGCCGAAGGATCGCTTTTGCCCCTTGGCGCGGTTTGAGATGACGCTGTTGCGGTTCATCTCGCTGCCGGTGGCGGGCAGGGTCAGCACAACCCCCAGCGGCAAGGCTTTTTTAATGGTAGACCCAAGACCTTGAGCGATAATATCCCAGGGGTCCTCACCTTTATAACGGGCCGCAACTGACACAAATTTCGCGCCATCGATCACCGAACCGCCCCCCACCGCTAAAAGGAAATCGATTTTGTTTTTCTTGACCGATTTGACCGCTTTCATGAGGGTGGCATAATCGGGGTTTGGTTCGATGCCGGCGAATTCGAACAATACGTGCTTGCGCAGAGCGTCAGCCACTTGCAGATAAACACTGTTTTTCTTGATCGAACCGCCGCCATAGAGCATCAGAACCCGCGCCTTACGGGGGATCAGTTTTTTAATTTTGGCGATACTGCCCTCGCCAAAAATGATTCTTGTAGGGTTGTAGAATTCAAAATTATTCATGCTCTGGTTCCTCCGTAGTGGTTCGCGGTTTGTGGTAATGATATCAAATTAAATAATCTCCTGCGGTTTATCTGAATTTGGTGAAAGACATGAGAAGCAAGCTGGTTTTTATCCCAGCATCTCACGATGCTGGTTTAGGATGGTAGTGGACATGGACATCCTTAAGAGAGTCAATCTCTCTAAACAACCTGCGCTCCACTTCCTCGGCAACTTCATGCCCCTCATGCACGCTGATGTCCCCCCTAACAAAAATAGTCAGATTCAAAACCAAAAATTGACCGAAGCGGTGAGCACGGATGACCTCAATGCCTTCAAGACCAGGCACCCCCTGCAGCACGGAACGCACCTGCCGGTCCAACGACTTGCCCGGTACGGTGTCCATCAGGAGGTCGGTCGAGTCGCGCAGGATTTCGATGCCCGACATCAGGAAGATGACCGCCACGATCGCTCCAGCCAGCGGGTCGGCCCAGTAATAGCCAAACTGACTGGCTAATGTGCCGGCGACTACTGCGCCAGCAGAAAAAATGTCGTTGCGATGATCTAACCCCAGGGCAATAACGGTCGGGTTGTCGGTTTGCCCGCCCCTGGCGCGGGTGTAAAAGTAAAGCAGCCCTTTCAGCAGGATGGTGAAAAGAGCCACATAAAGAGCGATGGGATTAGTGGGAGTAAAGTCACTGCTGTTTTGGATAAATTCAACCAGGGTCTGGATCGAATTCCAAAAGATGGTAAAGGCAGCTGTGATGATGAATGCCGCGATCAGCAGGGCGCCAATGCTTTCAAACTGGCTGTGACCATAAGGATGTTCCTCATCCGGTGGTTTTCGCGATGCTCGCATGAGGATAACAATGACGGCGTTATAGAGAACATCAGAGCTGGAATTGATGCCATCGGCCAGCAGGGCGGAAGAATGAGCAAATATCCCCACGATCGTCTTGAGCAGAGCCAGGATGACATTTGCGACCAGGGACAGGTTGATCACGGTGGCGCTCAACCTTGCGCGTTGGTCTTGTTCCAGGGGCGGTTTAGACGACCCTGTGTGGGCTTCTGCCATTATTTATCCAAACCGACTGCTCTGCGGACTCTGGCAAGCACAGGTCGGGCGAGTTCGCGTGCCTTTTCAGCACCCGTGGTAAGCATCAGGTCTACCTCATGCCTGTTCTCCATCAGATGGTTGAAGCGCTCGCGGGCGGGCTTAAAGGTCACCAGCATGCTTTCGAACAACTCCTGTTTGAGATCGCCGTAGGCCAGACCCCCGTGCAGGTAGAGTTGACGAACCTCTTCGACCCGTACGGGCGTGCCGAAAAACTTGAAAATTTGGAATAGATTGTCGCTATCCGGATTTTTGGGGGCTTCAGGCGGAGTGCTGTCGGTCACGATATGCATAACTTGTTTGCGCAACTTCTTTTCAGGAGCAAAAATTGGAAGCGTATTACCGTAGCTTTTGCTCATTTTACGACCATCGGTACCGGGGACGTCTCTGACGTCTTCAGCGAATATGCCTTCAGGCAGCTTGAGTGTTTGTCCGTAGATGCGGTTGAGGTTTTCGGCAATATCACGGGTGATCTCGACGTGTTGTTTTTGATCCAGACCCACTGGAACAACATCGGAATTATACAGGAGTATGTCGGCTGCCATCAGAATCGGATAGGTAAAAAGACCCATATTGACGCCATCATCCGGGTCGCGGCCCGCTTCCGCGTTTTTGTCCAGCATGGCTTTATAGGCGTGAGCGCGGTTCATCAGCCCTTTAGGTGTGACAGCCGCCAGAATCGTCGTCAGTTCGGGGATTTCGCGGATTTCTGACTGGCGGAAGAAAATCGCCTTTTCGGTATCCAGCCCAAAGGCGATCCAGGAGGCAGCCACTTCATAGATCAATTCCTGTAGTTCCCTGGGGGCGGGGTTGCTGTTGAGCGCGTGCAGGTCTGCCACAAAATAGACCCCAAAATACTTCTTGGTCAGGGAAATAGCGGGCTTGATCGCCCCGAAGTAGTTGCCGATGTGGATGTTACCGGTCGGCTTAATGCCGGTTAGCGATATTTTCATCTTGCCGCTCCTATCAGATTGGTAAAAAATAATTATAAGTTATTCCCAAGAAAATTCAAAATAAGATACTTTTTCATTCAAACCTGAAAGCG
>CAZHXQ010000058.1:3899-11801 GCA_964536465.1 uncultured Anaerolineaceae bacterium | reverse complement strand
TGCGATAGCCTCGATATCTTTCCCCATAGCGGTGGGAGTAAACCCCCACCGTACGGACAACGACTACGAAGGCATACGCTTCGTCCATGCGATAGTCTCGATAAATTTCTCGATAGCGATGGGGTTTACCCCCATCATACGAATGCGAATTCCGTATGAGTAGGAACTCTCTGCGCAAGATTAGTCCGTAGTCCTTATTCTCTGGATATTATCAGAGGTAGGAACATTTCGTGGACAACAGGAACAATCGGCTCGGGCACCCGGGCCACTGCACAGTTCGACAGCTGCGAAAAGCAGACCGCGCCAGATTCTGCTGCATTTATTTTGTAGAAATAGTATTTATCGAAGACAATATCAAAATCTTCATAACTGTTGGTTTCAACTTGAGCAACCTGGATGAAATTGCCGCCACAGGTGGAAATGCTGCGGTAATTGTTGTAAACGTCAGCCCCCTCAACATCAGGCCAGCTCAACCTTATCGATCCGCTTTGCGGCGTGGCAGTGATTTTTGGGTCTTGCGCAAAACACTTACCGAGTGGTCCAGCGAGGCTGGCAGTCGTGCCAATGCCGGCCTGGACGGTTGCGTGTGTCGCTGGCATGTACATACCGTTAATTAAATCAGAGGTTCTATGGTAATTTGGGTTTCTATCTTTCCGACCTCCGCAACCATAAGCAGAGGAGTGTTTATCATAATTTTCTAAAACTTCTATGGCTCCCACACCGGCATCCCAGAAAGAGGCATGGTCAGATGCGCGGATTGCTTCATTGATCAAATAATCGTAACTAAGCCCGAGATCGTAATTGCTGTTGACATCAGTGAAACAAGTTCCAACATTTTTTGAAGCTGGCATATTGCCGACATGCAGTTCAATACACATGTCTTTGTCGTTGTCATAACCAAACATATCCAGATTTACCACGCCAACAATATCATCCATTTCCTCAGGATGATCCATCACATAGGCTTTACTGCCCCAAAGCCCCTGCTCTTCGCCTGTGAAGAAAACGAGTTTGATTGTACGGTCAAATTTGTAAAAACGCAGCAACCGGGCAGCCTCCATCAGGGCAGAGACGCCGCTGCCGTTATCCTCTGCCCCTGGGGCGAGAGTGTCTGGTTTTTCAGAAATACTGTCCATATGAGCCGTCATCAGGACGATTTCATCAGCGTTGGGACCATGCCCAGGAATTGTGACAACTTTGTTTTTCCAGCCTGCTGTTTGCTCAGGTGTAATGGCGTATTCTCTTACGGATAGAAAACCGTTAAATAGTTGCAAGTCCGTATCGGTATTGAGCAGGGTGGAAGCATTTTGAAATTGTTGTTCAAGATTGCCTGTGTGATCGGTTATTACTTCACAGGGAGCACCAGCATCTACCTGAACAGTGCAAAACCCTTCGGATATAGTGTGGTATTTAGAGGCGTTGTAGGAGTGGTCAATTAATGTAACGCCTGCTATATATCCCATATTCAGCAATTCCTGGTGGAGGTAAGCATACGCCATTGCCTCCGGGTTATTAACAAATAACTGGCGCGAATATCGGGTTTTTATGGTCCTTTCCACCCCATTAACGCTAACAGCGTTGGCGCCGCTGAAATCGCGAATCCATTTGGCGACGCTGTCCGGGGTTATGTGAGTCAACAGTGTGCTGACACTGGCATTAGGGGGGCAGACCTGGGCAGGTTTCTGCGCGATAACATCAGTTGAGAGCGAGGTGAAAATTAAAACAAATAATATAAACACTAACGCAAGTCTGGTCTTTTTCATTGAGTATCTATTCAATTAGCTGTGAGGGGGCAGAGGCAACTAAAGCTTGCCATGCGCGTAGAAGGTGGGGATGAAGATGGTGGCCTGACCTTTCAACCAGCTCTGCATAGCCTCTTCCTTGATTTCGAGAATGCGTTCGATCGGAGCCATTCCGCCCAGATCATAAGCGATCATATCCCATTCTGATTCATAAGCATCGAGCGATGGTTGACGCCATTCCCCGGCCAGCAGGCCGAGGTGCACACCCTGGAGACCAGCCTCTCTGAACATCCAGCCCAATTTCCTGCCCATGGTCAGATTGACACCCTGGAAAGAGAGTGAGTGGTTCTGCATCACCCCAATATTACGGAAAAGCTCGGGGTAGTCAATTCTGGATTCGTAGTCAGGCTCTGCGGAAGCAATCACGTATCCTCCCGCTTTCGTAACTCGCCTCATTTCTTTGATTACCGCCTGAGGGTCTTTGAGCCACATGAGAAAATAATGGCAGACTGTAAAGTCAAAACTACCGCTCTTGAAGGGCAATCTGAACCCGTCCGCGCAGGTTACCTTTGAATCCGGAGAATAACGTTTGGAAAACTCACACCGGTCAAGGTCGATATCCACTCCAAACGGGCTCAGCCCGTGGTATATATAGTCGGGGAACAGGGCACCGGTTCCCGAACCAACTTCGAGAACGGTTTGACCTGGGGACGCGTTTAATTTATCAAAGATAAAACGGCGCAGGTTTTTGGTCCAGCGGGCTTGCATGAGGTAACGGTTGTGCCAATCAGCGGTTTTCATAAAGTCTCCAATCAGATTTATCTATTTTCTATGAGGTCGTTCCAGTCGCTGTCAAGTAAATTTCCCAGAGGATGATCAGTTCTGTTTTGGTTTGCAACGGTTCCATCGGGGAAAACGGTGTAGTAGATCGGGTAGTGGTCTGTTACTTCAGGACTGTAAAGTTCGCTTCGATGCTCTCTGTTATCCGGATACTGCGGAAAGGGCAGGTCTTGTTCGATCACAAGATCTTGTTCGGCCAGCTGCTGTGTCAGGTGGGCGACCCGATCGTGAGACGTTAAATCGGCGGCGTAGAAACTTATTGCGTTGGCGCCGGCCTGGACGAGGTCGCTCACCCAGGCATTGAGTTCAGAAAGTCGTCGCACCGGAAAACGGATGCATGTAAAAAGGTCCTGATCAAAGACAAGCTGAAGCTGTTTAGGATCCTGCTCTCCTTCTGGGTCAAATTCAATGATAAGGTGATCGAGACCGCCATTGAGAAGGGATTCTAAATACTCCCGATCCTGATAAATTCTGGATGAGGCAGTCAGCAGTCCTGAAACCATACCGAGTACCTCCGTATATTCAATCAGTTCTGCCAGGTCGCTGCGCAGGGTGGGCTCACCGCCAATAAAGATAACCTGTGGGATGCCGGCTTCAAAAGTTTTGCGAAGCAGTGCTTTCCATTGCTCTGCCGTGAGTTCTTGGTAGGAGCCAACCGTGGTGTCCTCCCAGCGGTCTGTCAGGCAAAAATTGACCCGCAGAGGGACGGCGTCCTGTTCATCCGACGCAAGAGTCTCGAAACCTGTGCTGGTGATCAAGGGGGCCTGGTCTGGATCGCGGACGATGGTCAGAATCTGCTGGTCGAAGCGTTGAAGGTCCGATTTGAGCGAGGTTTCGTCAACCTGATAGCGCCGCAGGAAATCCTTGATGATTTCTTCTTCGCTTTTCCCCTGCATTTTAAGCCAGGCAAAGTAGGTCCCGCTCTCATTGAGCCGCAAGATTGATGCGGCATTAACGATTAATATCCCAGTATGATCAGGAAGCACGCGCAAATGCAGCCGATAAGGGATCAGCACGTTATCGGACGTATGATAAGAATAAAAGCCGCGGGGTGTAGGCTGAAATTGATCGAGGTCTGCGCGTAGGTTCTGAGGCATGGTTATCTCCTGCTGATGACTAAATCGCGATAAATGGGTTCCGGTTCCTGATGATCTCTGGCAAGCGGACAGCCTCCGCCGCATTCCTGCAAGAAATCACAATATTTACACTCGCCCGGTATATCTTCCCGGTTGCGTAAACTGAGGCAAAGTGGGTGGTTCCAGATGTCGCCCCACGGATCAGTCAAAATATTTCCGACAGCCTGGTAATAAGATTGGCAGGGAATCACGCTGCCGTCAGGTTCCACGCACATGTTGTAATAGGCTGCCGTGCAGCCTTTGATTCCCAGATCAAGCATGAGTGGGTCGAAATGGCAGTACTGCGTGGGTGTGTACCAGATCAGGCGCTGCTGATTGCGGCTGGTCATATCGATTGCGAGGGACAATAAGCCTGGCAGTTCGGCTTCTTTCAAACCTGTTGAGACGGTTTTGCCTTTGCCTGAATAAATCAGCGCGTTGAGACCCACCGTTGGAACGCCCTCGTCAGCCAGAAACTGCAGGGTTTCTTTTACCTGGCTGCCATTGTTGTCCAGCAGGGTTGTGTTTGTCATCATATAGAGATTGCTGTTTACAACATTGCGTAAGCCGGCAAGCGTTCTCTGCCAGGAACCTTTTCTACCAACCATGTTGTCATGCGTTTTCGCATCGTGTGATTCGACTGTGATTTGGACGTGGTCTAGCCCGGCTCTGGTCAGGCTGTCCAGAAAAGCTTGGTCTGCCAGGCGCATGCCGTTGGTGTTGATGCCGGTGACCATCCCTTTCTGGTCAGCATACGCCACCAATTCGGGCAAGTCGTCCCGTAAGGTTGGTTCGCCACCGGTGAATACCACATGGGGAATACGGATCTCCCAAAGTTTATCAATAACTGACTTCCATTCCCGGATTGAGAGTTCGAGGTAGTTGCGGGGTCGCGCGTTGTAGCAGTGGGCGCAGTCGTTATTACAACGATAGGTTATTGCCAGGTCCATGCGGTAGGGCGCGCTCAATTTCGCCGAAAAGGGCATGTTGGTCGACAATCCCAAATCACAAACAGGACATGCCTTGCTGTTCTCATTAGTTAACGCTTCGATTTT
Source organism: uncultured Anaerolineaceae bacterium (assembly GCA_964536465.1). Taxonomy (GTDB): domain Bacteria; phylum Chloroflexota; class Anaerolineae; order Anaerolineales; family Anaerolineaceae; genus Mesolinea. Next base: position 7,049 of record CAZHXQ010000058.1, on the reverse strand, counting down.
TAAGATGGTGGTAGCGTAGTCTGCCTGAAGGGCTGCTTCATCAGCGTCAAATTTTTCTGAAAGGATTTCAACGGCCTCTGGCATCTCGATTTTGTGCAGATGCAGATAGGCCATGAGCAGTGCGCTTTGATTCAGATGGATGATTTTTGAGGCATTTACTACCAGCAGGCCGGAATAGTCATCGTCGACGCGAAGATGCAGCCTGGATTTCTGATTTTCATCAGCGATATCAAACTTATAAATTCCAGGTTCGGGCAAAGCGAGCAGCGTGTTTTCCATCAATGAGCTTCCTGTTTAGCGACCTCCGCCGGCACAGGCGCAGGCACAGCCGGCGCAAGCACAGGCACACGCGCACGAACTGCCGCCACCACCGCCCCTGAAACCGCCAGAGCCACTGCTGGGCCGGCTGACAGGGATAGGGTTAGTGCGGTTCGTCACACCACCGGTAAAACCGGTCAGATCGCCCACTATCCCCGCAGAGATCGCGGCCCCGCCGTTAATAATGGAGGCAGCAAAATCTGATCCTGGAATATTGGGCATGGAAATGGTGGGTCTGGAAGAGCCACCTCCACTGGGTCTGGGGATTGGGCTGGCCAACCCGGGAGAACTGGTGGCAGGAGAGGCGGCAAAGCCAGGGTTGTAGAGAGGCCACCACATCGGCGTGATTACGGGCGTGTTTACGAAGGTCTGCTGTGTGCGGTTGTTGAACTGATCGTCCAGCATAGTCCATTCCAGCGTGTGATCAAACTGAGCGCTCTTAATCTCAGGTGTCTCAGCACGCTCAACAGCCAGCCAGGCACGCCTGATAATATCGTTATAGTAGGCTTTGGTTTCGGCCGGGCTGAAACCCTTCATCTTGTCCTGAACCACATCGACCAATTGGATCAACATGGCCTGCAGCGCGCGGCGCTGCTTGTCTTTCCCTTTTTCAGAAAAGGCTTTGATAAAGTTGATTTCATACTCATGCAGCTCCTCTGGCAGTGGTTCGTTGGCCTTGATCTTGAGAGGGTCTTTTTCGAGTACGGTTATGGCTTGTTTTTTGAGTAACCCAAACAGGGTCATGGTCAGGATTTTGTCGAGAGGTTCTTCAAGCAGGATGCCGGCCTCAACCGCGGTAAAGCCCCTGCGGATACCTTTGCCATCCACAGCCAATTTTGGCGGAAAATACTGCAGTTTGCGCGTGCTTTTTTGCTTCTTATCAGCGATTCTGGAAAAAATGCCGATACCTGCGAAGAGCAAGACACCTAATATACATGGGAAGCTTCGCAGCAATGTGCCGAAAAGGTTCCCTATTCCACCTACTGGTCTTGCAGGTTCCTGAAAATCGCCTGGATCGGCTATCACAGCCCCCGGCACGGCTGAGGCAGGGAAAGCCGCCCCAAATTGGTACTGTGTGTGCACATTGGCATCGTCGCTGTACCAGGAGTAGTAGACACGACCGTCCTGAGTCAGCGCAGCTTCATCGATATCCTCACCAGGCCAGTCTTCCGGGATGTAGTAAACCCCTTCTTCAGAGCCGACTGCAGGCGGGAGAATAATGGTCATGCGATATTGGGTATCGCGCGAGCGATCAAATTCCGAGCCAAAGTAGTTGGGCGTGAACTGGAAATTGATGTAATTTTCGCGGTCGCTTTGGTCATACGGGAACAAGACGCCCTTAATTCCGTAGACCCAGACGGTGACAATACCCTGATCGCCAGGCTGGATTGCCAGATTTTTGAGCGCTAACTCGGCCCCGTTGACATAAGCAGACTTATTTATCTCTGGCATAGGTTGACCGTCGATGGTGGCGACGACATTCCCCAGATCATACTCAGCGGGCGGTAAGGCCAGATCAACGTAGTCGATGGGGCTGGCGGATGGATCGTTCTGGAAGACCATGTAGTAGTACAAAGTCAGGCTGCCATCTTCTTCCAGATAAGCCTCAACCTCGTAAGTTGGTAGGGTAAAACGGTAGGTTTGAGCCTGAGCAGAAACGACTGGCAGGATCGCCAGCAAGACAAACAGCAAACCGAAAGCGATAAATAGAACGCGTTTGTCAATTCTGGTGGTTACCATTTGGGCTCCTCTGTCAACTGGTATGTAGTCCCACAATTAGGACATTGAACTACAGGCGCGCCATTGACAATGCTGATGTCTTCGGGGCTGAGCGGTGCGCCACAGGAGAGACACTTGATTGTGTCCATCTGCATGCTCCCTGGAAGGTCAAGGTTGATATTGTAAGTCGCTTCGGCAGCGGCTTTGGCTTTGCTTGCCAGACGTACCCCGGCAAAGATCAGGGCGAAACCAATCAGCAATCCGATAATTCCGACAATAAGCCAGGATGGGCTGCCGTCCGGGCTGAATGAACCCAATATAAACAAGAACGACAGGACGATCGCGATCGCTGCCAAAATGTAAGAAATAATACTGCCTGTTTTCATATTTTTCTCCTTATAGAGGTTCCGTAAATTAAGAATAACCCAGAAAAATAGGGAAAACCTACTATAATATAGCCCTATAAATGATAACATTATCCTCAATTTTGACGGATCTGCTATTATCCTAATTATAACTGAGGTAAACATGAAATGTAACGACGTTCCCGATATTGTCATCGCCCGTCTGCCGGTCTATATCCAAACGCTCAATCAACTGCTGCGAGAGGGAAAAAATGTGGTGTCTTCTACTGAACTTGGAGATAGACTCAGCATGACGCCCTCCCAGATTCGAAGAGATTTGTCTTATTTTGGGGGTTTTGGAAAAAAAGGCACTGGTTACGACATCATCTCATTGATGGAAGCACTGCGCGATATCTTAAACTTGAATCAGATCTGGCGCATGGTTCTGGTTGGGGTGGGGCATGTCGGTCAGGCTTTGCTCAACTATGATGGTCTCAGCAGTAAGGGTTTTGAAATCATAGACGCGTTTGATGAGTCTCCAAAAATAATTGGGTTGAGATTCGGTGGTCTTGAAGTGAAAAGTATGGCACGACTCGAAGAGATAATCCAGAGCAAACAGGTTAAGATCGCTGCAATCACAGTGCCTGCCGATGAAGCACAGGGGGTCTGCGATCGGTTGATCAATTGTGGCATTCGCGCGATTCTAAATTACGCCCCGGTCTCGCTTGAGGTTCCGCCGGGGGTGAAGGTCTCCAAGATTGATCCTGTT
>CAZHXQ010000058.1:0-3889 GCA_964536465.1 uncultured Anaerolineaceae bacterium | reverse complement strand
TATCAAATTGCAGAAAATGACCTACTATTTAGATTAGCGGGGCGATCTTTTAGACTTGCGGGAACGGCCAATGTTCAAAGGTTCTGGGATTTTTTAATAAAAGTCACTGCTTCCTGAAGAGATTGCTCCATCAGCGAGATTGGCTCCTTTGGATGACATCCAAAATCGGAAAAGCCTTCGCCAGCCCTTCCACGGTGCATGTAACCGGGTTTTCAACCACATAGGCAGGGATGCCGAGCGCGATGGTCAGATATTTATCCAGCCCTTTCATCAGTGAAGTGCCGCCACATAATGCCACGCCTCGGTCAATAATGTCGGAAATCAATTCAGGAGGCGTTTTTTCGAGGACGTGTCGAATTGTGCCCACGATTTCATCGAGAGGAGGCTGCATGGCTTCAACAATTTCGTTGGTGCTCAGAGAGGCGGGTTTAGGAAGTCCGGTTACCTGGTCTTGACCCTGAATCTCCATTGTTTTTTCTTCCTCAGTAGGAATAGCCGCCCCGATGTTAAGTTTGAGCTGCTCGGCGGTGGTCTGCCCAATGATCAAGCCATACTTTTTGCGCACATAATCGATGATGGCATCGTCGATTTTCAACCCCGCTGTACGGCTGGTTTCTGCGCTGACAATTCCAGACATGGAAACAACTGCAGCCTGCGTGGTGCCCGCCCCAAGCGTGATTATCATATTGCCTGTAGGAGTGTTGATCGGCAGGTCGATACCGATAGCGGCTGCCAGTGGCTGATGAACCAGGTTAACCTCACGGGCACCAGCGCCCAGCCCGGCTTCCTGTATGGCTCTCTTCTCGACGCTGGTAACGCCATAGGGAGTGGAGATGATCAGTTGTGGACGGAAGAAAAAAGTCGGTCCGGTTACTTTTCTGATCAGTTCACGTAAGAATATTTCTGTCAGTTCATATTCGGCAATGACACCATTCCGGAGCGGTCGCACGACCTCAATCGATTCCGGGACGCGGCCCAGCATGCCCAGAGCTGTCGTGCCGTACTCGACCAGTTTCATCTCGTCGACCACAATCGCGACGACGGTAGGTTCCTGAATCAGAATCTGATTTCCTTCCGCGATTTGCGTATTGAACGTACCCAGGTCGATGCCTAATTCTCGTGAAAGTCCCATAATTATCCTGTCATTGCGTGAGTTAACGTGTCAATTTTACCATCATAGTGACGGGTGTTGAGCTTCAGGGGGTCGAGAAAAACTTCAATGCGTAGCGTAAACGCTCTTCAACATCCTGACTAAAATCTTTGGGAATGCTTTGAACTGCAGTCTGGGCTTCGATCACGCTGAAACCGAGCGCGACCAGGGATTCGATAACTTCGTCGTCGCTGCTGGAAAGCATATCAATGCGGTAACCATCGATATCAGGAAATTTGCCCTGCAGGTGAATGACGATTTTCTGAGCAGTCTTCCTGCCCACGCCAGGAACGCGCACAAAATATTCGGGTTTTTCAGCCAGAACCGCGTTGCGGATAATATCCAGCGAGAGATTGGATAGAATCGCGATCGCCAGTTTGGGACCGATGCCGCCTACGCCCAAAAACAGGTTGAAGATGGTCTTCTCTTCCTGGGTAGTGAAACCGTAGAGCGCCAGCGTGTCTTGACGGAAAATCATCTGGATTAATAGCCGCAGTGAGTCCCCCACTTGGTGTTCTGAAAGCAGTTTCTTGTCTACAAATACTTCGAAACCCACCCCCTGCACATCGATGGTGAGCGAATCAGAAGAGACATGACTTACGATTCCGTTGAGAGAATTGATCATGAATGGGCCCTTTTTCTATGATAATTGTAGATCTGATAGAGCATGACGCCTGTGGCAACCGAAAGGTTTAGAGAGTCACAGTCGCCTTCCATGGGGATGCTGACCATGCTTTCGCAAAGAGATTGGTAAGGTGCGGATAAACCTTCGCGCTCGCTGCCCATAAGCAGCAGAATCGGGTCAGGATAAACACTGTCAGAATAGTCCAGCGAGGCCTTATCCGCAGTGCCCACCACGCCGATGGCGGGATTGCGATTAATAAAGTCTTGCAGCGCGGCCAAGTCTGCCTTCAGAACCGGAACAGTAAAAATTGCGCCCATTGAGGCCTTGATGGCTGCGGGGTCGTAAGGGTCTGTGGAGTGATCCAGCAATATCAGGCCCATCGCGCCGACAGCATCGCACGTACGCAGAATTGTACCGAGATTACCCGGGTTTTGAACTGCTTCCAGAGCGACCCAGACGCCGCTTTCAGCTCCAGAGATGTCGTCCAGGACAGCCCATTTTTGGCGAACCACGGTGGCGATACCCTGGGGTTTGTCCTTGCGGGCCAGGCTTTCAAAAACTGCCTTACTCACTTCCAATGTCTCGACTGATGGGTCCTGCCTGACTTTTTCAACCAGTTGTCTTCCGTAGTCGCTGATCAGCAATTGGTCGCAATATATTAGCTCCAGAATCTGCGCGCCTGAATCCACTGCCTGCCCGACCACCCGCAGCCCCTCCGCAAGAAAAGTATTTGTGGTGGACCGCCCCTTGGAATCCGCCAGTTTTCTGATCTGCTTGATACGAGCATTACTGGGGCTGGTAATCACTGCTCTCCAATCAGGCGCTGTAACTGAAGATACCCTACATGGCAGAGGGCAACCGCGAGCGCGTCGGCAGCATCGTCTGGCCTGGGGATATCGTCAAGGTGCAGCGTCAGTTTAATCATTTCCTGAACTTGCCTCTTGTCGGCATTTCCATACGAAGTTACGGCTTGCTTGACCGCGTTAGGGGAGTATTCCGCAATTGGCAGAAAGTGTTGAGCGAGGCAGAGCGTGATCACGCCTCTGGCTTCGCTGACTGCCATGGCAGTTTTGTGATTCTTTTGGAAGAAGAGCTTTTCCACCGCACTATATTCCGGTTGGTAGCGCTCGATCAGCGCTGCAAGCTCTCGGTACAAAAAAATCAAACGGCTGGAGGTATTTTCTTCAGCCGTTGTATCGATTACGCCGTGCGCGATTATTAAAGGCTCGTTGCTATCATTTAACGTGACCAAACCGTAACCAGTAATGGCGATTCCAGGGTCAATCCCCAATACGATCATTATAATTCGAGCGCTTCAACGTGTTCTTCTTCAAACTTCAGGTTTGAATAAACATTCTGGACATCGTCATTGTCTTCGAGCGCGTTAATCAGCTTGAGGACAGAAACAGTCTCGTCAAAGTCCAGTGCGACTTCCTGATTTGGAATCATGCGCAAACCAGCATCCTCAATTTGGAATTTTGCGGCGATGAGGTGATCGTGGATGTCCTTGAAGGTATCCGCCGCGCCTATGATTTCAATATAGCCATCCTCTTCGATCACGTCGTCAGCGCCGGCTTCCAGAGCCGCTTCAAAAGCCCGGTCGAAGTTTTTGCCGTCCGATTTTACCGTGTAGACAGCTTTGCGATCGAACTGCCATAACACCGAACCCTTGCTCGCCAGGTCCCCGCCACCTTTCGAGAGGATATGACGCAGATCGGCGACGGTCCGGTTACGATTTTCAGTCACACACTCGATAATGGCAGCAGTTCCTCGTCCCAGATACCCTTCATAGGTGATCTCTTCCAGGTCAGCAGCATCTTTATCTTCTCCGGTGCCGCGTTTGATGGCACGTTCGATGCTATCTTTGGGCATGTTGCTGGCTTTGGCACGATCGATAGCCAATTCGAGGCTGACGTTCATAGAGGGGTCGCCACCACCCTGACGGGCAGCCAGAGCGATTTCACGTGCCAAACGCGTGAAGACCGCGCCTTTCTTTGCATCTGCTGCGCCTTTTTTTCGTTTGATCGTGGACCAATGTGAATGTCCGGACATACTTTATCTCCTTATTTACGGGTGTCTGTGTAACTCAAGCATTATACCATCGTAGCTATGCC
>CAZHXQ010000057.1:0-11851 GCA_964536465.1 uncultured Anaerolineaceae bacterium | reverse complement strand
GTTCTCAGCGCAGCCAGATATTAACCTTTCCAGATGGCGATATTTGCGGATGTTCTTGCGCTTTCGAATTGATTTGTATATAATTACTTTTAATGGATTGCAAAGATTTCTTTTTCCCGATCTTAGCCTGCAATCTTGATTTATTTTTGAAAGGAGGATGTCAATTAGCGAAATAATTTCCAGATTTTTGTCGTTTTTTGAAAATTAATAACAAATCTAAGGAGAAATCATGAAAGAAAGAGTTCAAAAGTACGGCGGTTTTTTGGCGTCAATGGTTGTTCCCAACCTTGGAGCCTTTATCGCCTGGGGGTTGATTACCGCGATGTTCATCGCGACTGGTTGGATCCCGAATGAAAAATTCTCGGCTTTGGTTGGTCCAATCCTGGTTTATCTTCTACCGATTCTGATCGGTTACACCGGCGGTTTTATGGTTCACGGCCAGCGCGGTGGCGTTATGGGCGCTCTGGCAACTATGGGCGCGATTGTTGGCTCGACTATTCCCCAGCTTCTGGGTGCCATGATCATGGGCCCGCTGTCTGCCTGGATCCTGAAGAAATTTGACGAATGGATGGAGCCCCGAATGCCAGTAGGCTTTGAGCTCCTGATCAACAACTTCTCGATGGGTATCATTGGCGTCATTTTAGTCATCTTCGCAATGATTGTGATTGGTCCAATCGTGACCGTATTCAGTGATGCCTTCGGCTCCGTTGTGCAGTGGCTGGTTGACATCAAACTTCTCCCCCTGGTAGCGCTGATCATTGAACCTGCCAAGGTGCTGTTCCTCAACAATGCCCTCAACATCGGTGTTTTGGCTCCTTTGGGCGCGGTCGCCTCTCAGGAAACCGGTCGGGCAATCCACTTCATGCTCGAAAGCAACCCCGGCCCCGGTTTGGGTCTGCTTCTGGCTTATGCAGTCGCTGGCAGAGGAATGCTCAAGCAATCCGCCCCTGGCGCGATCATCATCCACTTCCTTGGTGGCATTCACGAGATTTATTTCCCCTATGTGCTTGCTCACCCTATCATGATTCTGGCCATGTATGCTGGCGCAATTCTGGCCAACACCTGGTGGGTGATCACCGATGCAGGTTTGGTCGCTACCCCGTCTCCGGGCTCAATTTTTGCTTATATTGCAATGACACCGAAAGGCTGGCACTTCCAGGTCCTGATGGGTGTACTGATTGGCGCCGTGGCGTCGTTCCTGGTTGGTTGGGTGATCCTGAAACGGTTCCCGGTCAAGGAAGACGATGCCGTTGAAGAAGCTGTCGAAGCTTAACAAGTAGTTTTGTAAGAGTTATTTAGTCAAACCGTGTTCAGGCAGCCTGTTTGCCTGAACACGGGTGAGAGAAGGCGAGTAATGAGTAACAAAATCGATGCAAAAGACATTAAGGAAATTGTGGTTGCCTGTGAAGCGGGGATTGGTTCAAGCCTGATGACGGTCAATGCAATGAAAAAGAAGTTAAAGGCTGCCAAGCTGGACAATATTAAGATTTATCACAAGGCGGTCACAAACCTCGACCCAAATACAAATTTCATCATTTGCCACGAAGGTATCAAAAAATCTGTCAAGACGAAAGCCCCGGAAGCGGTCGTGGTGAGCTTTAAGTTCTTCTTCAATGACCCATTATTTGATAAGTTGGTGGCAGACATTAAGGACGGGAAAGAAATCGAAGGTAATTAGACGGTGCCGGTCAGGCGCCCCTTGAATTACCCGGCTCCAGGCAGGCCCTCAGGAGGAATAGTATGGCGCGTATTTTAACGGAAGAACTCATTTTTTTGGATTCAAAGGCAACAACCAAGGAAGAAGCCATTCAAGCCGCTGGCGATTTGCTGGTCCAGGCTGGCCGCGTTGAGGCGCCTTATGTAAAAGGGATGCTCTCGCGAGAAAAAACCATGTCGACCTTAATTGGCAACGGCGTAGCGATTCCTCACGGCGAATTCCCCGATCTCAAGTACATCAAAGAAACCAGTATCTCAGTTCTTCAAATCCCGGCAGGTGTGCCTTGGGAGGATGAAGAGCTTGTGCACCTGGTGGTCGGCATTGCTGCGACCTTTGAAGAACACCTTGGAATTTTACAGAACCTGGCTGAAGTGGTTGACGAAATCGAGCGGGTACAGTTTTTGTCAAACACAACCAGGAAGTCTGATATTATCGAGGCGCTGACCGCAGAGTCGGCTGCTTGATCGAGAAAAGGATTTAAATGGACGATAAATTCCGTAAGTATGTTGACCTCGATTACCGCCTGCCTGAAAAGGTGATGGGCTGGAATATGTATGGCGCGGGGTTAGAGAACGTCGGTCGCGATGGAAAGCCCGAGCTCTTTCCCATGCCCGAGCCCGGTCCAGATCAAATTTTAGTGCGGGTTGATGCAGTTGGTTTGTGCTTCTCGGATGTCAAGCTGATCAAGCAAGGTGGTCAGCATCCCAAGCTTTACAACCGCGATCTGTCTGTGCAGCCGACCAGGCTTGGTCATGAAGCTGCCTTCACCGTAATTGAGGTCGGCGAAAACCTGGCCGAGCGCTATCTTCCCGGTCAAAAACTGGCGATTCAACCGGATATCTACGACAATAAGGTCGCCACTGCTTATGGTTACACCATTCCCGGTGGCTTGATTCAGTATCATCTGATCGGAAAAGAAATTTTCGAGGCTGATGATTCTGAATATTTGATCCCGGTTGAAGGGGAATTGGGCTACTCAGAGTCTGCTCTCACAGAGCCCTGGGCTTGCGTCGAAGCTGCTTATACTCAAAGGCGTCGTCTTTCTCCTTTGGAAGGCGGTCTGATGTGGATTGATGGTCCCAGCCATCCTGAAAAAGAATACACTTTTTCTGAGGGGCTCGAAAAACCATCCCGGATTTTCCTTACCAATACCAGTCCACAAATCGTGGACCTGGTGCACAGCCACAAAAGTGACCGCGCTGAAGTTTTCGAGGTCGGTGCGATTGGTAGAGAGCAAATTGCCGCCTTCGCCAAAGAAAGCACAGCAGGTAAGGGCTTTGACGACATTGTCCTGCTCGAACCAGGCAGCGACGAGCTGGTCTCGGAGGTCGCCAAACAAATCGCTTTTAGAGGTACGCTTAATATCGTCAGCGACCAGCCACTCGATGGTAAAGTGATCGTAGACGCCGGGCGCATTCATTACCATTACACCACTTATATCGGCAGCGATGGCAGCGAGATCAGCAGCGCCTATGGCCCAGAGCGAAACCGCTCTGAACTCAAGCCCGATGGACTGCTCGTGGTAATCGGTGGCGCTGGCCCGATGGGTGCAATGCACGTCCAGCGCTCGCTCGAACTTGTACCCGGGCCCAAGACCGTGATTGTTACTGATATCAATGACGAGCGCTTACAGGCACTGCGCCTCACCGGAGATCCGATTGCTGAAAGAAACGGCAAGGAACTGATTCTGGTGAATACCGCAAAAGAAGACACAGACCTGGTTGGGGTTGTTCGCGACCTTTCTGATGGAAAAATGGCGGATGATGTGGTCGTCTGTGTGCCTAACGCCAAAATTATGCAGGATTCCGCTTTGCTGCTGGGTAAAGACGGGATGCTCAATTTCTTTGCTGGTGTTCCCAACGGCACTACGATTGAAATTGACCTGAATGATATCTTCCTTAATAACATGCAATTGACAGGCACTTCTGGTTCATCGGTCTTTGACCAAAAAACAGTACTTTCCAAAACCAGAGCCGGTTCTCTTTCACCTAATCTCAGCGTTGCAGCGGTTGGCGGGTTGAAACAAGCCGTGGCTGGTATGGAGGCGATGATGGCGGGCACATACGCCGGAAAAATCATCATTTATCCGCAGCTGGAAGATTTGCCGCTGCTATCCTTGGCTGAAGTCGCTGAGAAATACCCTGAGGTGGCGAAGAAAATGGGACCACAACACACCTGGACCCGTGAGGCTGAAAAAGTGTTGTTTGAAGAAAACTGGAAACTATGACTGAAAACGCAAATAAAAAAGGCGGGTCGACAACTAAACAAGGTTACCGCCTTTATTTTCAATATCTGCTTGTCGGGGCAGCGTTAGGCGCTTATTACGGCATTTTCTATAGAAATCCGGACCGCCCCGTAGATTTGAGCCCGGTGGTGCTGTTGAGTGTGTTATCCGGTCTGGTGGTGACAGTTATCCAGATCTGGAAGAAGGGTTACTCATTCAAACAACAGTTGCTGATCTTCCTGAAATACTTCGGAATGTTCTTTCTGTTTCTGGCCATGCTGGAAGCCCGTCCAATTTTCGAAAAGTGGGGGGGCAAGGGCTTGGTCATTGCCTTTACTACCTTTGTGGGCACTGTGATGGGGTTGTTTATGGGCTTAAAAAAGAAGCCTGTAGACACCAAACCACCTGAAAAGAAGAAATGATTTATACGATCACGCTCAACCCGGCGCTTGACAAGCAACTGACAGTATCGGATATCCGTTTCAATCATGTCTTGATTGCTGAAAGCGTTCAGCTCGATTACGGCGGCAAAGGCTTTAACGTCTCGCGCATGTTAACCAGACTCAACCAGCCTTCCAGTGCGGTTGGCTTGCTGGGCGGACAGACCGGCAAGACCATCGAAGAGGGCCTGATAGCACAAGGAGTTGATGTTGTCGCGATTCCCGTGGTTGGAGAAACGCGTACCAATGTCAGCGTTGTTACCACTGGCGGCAGCCGTCACCTCAAGATCAATGAAAAAGGGCCGACGGTCTCTACTGCTGAACTTGAACGGGTCTACCAGTACATTGCAGATCACGCCACTAGAGACTCTCTGTGGGTTTTGGCAGGTAGTCTTCCCCCAGGCGTGGAAGTTTCTGTTTACCAAAAGATGACCCGTCAGATCAAAGACCTGGGCGGTGATGTGGTGTTGGATACCAGCGGCGCCGCGCTCGAGCAGGGACTGCTGGCAAGACCAAAGTTGGTAAAGCCTAACTTGTTTGAACTCTCACAACTGACCGGCAGGACCATCACTGATTTACAACAGCTGCTTGACGAACCAGAAATTCTCGGTTCTGTTGAGGCTGCTTACGTAGCCGTTTCAGCAGGGGATAAGGGCGCTTTGCTGACAGATGGCCAGAAAACAGCGGTTTGCCTGCCCCCGGAGATCCAGGAAGTCAACCCGGTGGGCGCCGGGGATGCCATGGTGGCAGGGCTTAGTTTTGCGCTCTATCACGGTTACGGGTTGGAACAGACGCTGGTGCTGGGTGTGGCCTGCGGCACAGCCTCAGCCATGCAGTCGGGGACCAAAATGCCGGAATGGGAGCTCGTTGAAGAAGTACGTCAGCGAGTCAGATTACTTTAGGAGAAAACAATGAGCTATGATGTTAAATTGACCAAAAACTACGCAGCCAGGCCCGAGACGGTCATCTCAGTCTGCAAAAAAGTCGCTGTCGAGTTGGGTGGTAAGGTGCTTACCCACGATGAGAACGCAAAAATTCTGCATATTCAGATGGATAAAAAATTGCAGGGTAACGTTTTGGGTGATCGCAGCAAACTTGAAATCCATTATTCCGCGCCTACCGATGAAAGCACACAACTGGAAGTACTTGCCTATCCACTGAACGTGGTCGGTCAGAAATTGATGTTCGGTGCCAGGCCGGGTGTGGTCCAGACTGTTTTGAAAGTGTTTTTTGAACAGGTTGAAGAGAAGTTAAAAGCGTAACCATGATTTCAAACAACCCTTTTGAAAGTGGGCCTGCAGACGGGGTCACCCGGCTCATATTGGTCCGCCATGCCCAGACCGATGCCAACGCCAGGCATTATCTTCAGGGGCAATCGGACGGTGTTTTGAATGAGACCGGGCTGGTTCAGGCTGCTGAAATCGCTGAGGTGCTGAGTTCTTTTTTCATCGAAAAAATTTATTCGAGCGATCAGAAACGCGCTGTGGCCACCGCCAAAGCCATCGCTTCAAAGCACGCAATGGAAGTAAAGACTGACCCACGCCTGCAGGAATGGAACTGTGGCGATTGGGACGGGATGCCAGCGGTCGAGTTCCTGGGTATGGTCAAGCAAGAAGGATTGACCCCCTCCACACTCCGACCGCCCAATGGCGAAACTTTCCAACAAATCCGCGCCCGGGCTGAAGCAGTGCTTGCTGAAATCCTCAGCCAATCCGAGGGGCAAAGTGTATTGATAGTATCCCATGGCGATTTTACGCGCTCATTGATTGGGCTACTGATGGGTATCGATGCGGACATCGCCGCGAATATCATTCTTGATAATGCGTCTTACAGCGTCCTCGAAAAGCACGAGGATGGCTGGAAGATCATCACTATAAATCGTATATCTTAAATGGAGGTTTTACAATGAAGTCATTAGGAATTGGAGTAATCGGTCTGGGGGCAATCGGAGGCAAGCATGTCAGCGTGCTCAAGGATCTCCGTGAAGCAAATATTGTGGGTGTCTCAGATCTGAACCAGGAGGCTGTTGATAAAACCATCGCTGGAACTACTATTCAGGGGTTTACAGATTATCGGCAATTGTTAGCGCATCCGGACCTGGAAGCGGTTATTGTGGCAACGCCCGATCATCTGCATAAGGAAATCTGCGTTGAAGCAGCCCGGGCGGGTAAGCATATCCTGGTTGAAAAGCCCATCGCCACAACCGTCGAAGATGGCGAAGCCATGATCGCAGCCGCGGAAAAAGCCAATGTGAAGTTGATGGTTGGGTTTACCCTCCGGTTTGTCCCTCATTATGTGCAGGCGCGGCAATATATCCAAAGCGGAAAACTTGGCAAAATCATCAGCGTCTACACGCGCCGCATGAACGTGATCACGCAGGCAGACAGGCTGGATGGTCGCATTGGTGTACTCCACTTCCTTGGAATTCACGATTTCGATTTGATTCACTGGCTGCTGGGCGTTGAACCTGTCCAGGTTTATTCGGCTGAATCGACCAGTGTCGAAAAACGCCATCCGCAGGAGAACGAGACCTTCAACACGTTCAAATTTAAGGACGGCACTCTTGTCTGCGCGCATATCGGCTGGAACTTACCGCTTGCCCATCCGGGCGGACGTGATTTCAAAATGACCGTGATTGGCGATAAGGGCTCACTCGATATCGATCTGGCCAGCCAGGGTGTCATGATGTATTCAGAAAGCGGTTCAAAATTCCCGTCGACCGCTCCTGGACTGGACGTGGAAGATAAGGCTTTTATCGATTGTATTCTGGATGACAAACCCGTGCCGGCAAGTGGTGCTGACGGAATTACCGCGCTTAAGATGGTTCTTGCTGCCATTGAATCGATCGAGCAGGACCTCCCCGTGCAAATCAAGTAAGGGTGTGAAAGAAGAGAAAGTACCTACAATGAACAGAGAAGAAAAATTACGCGATTTCCTCGAAAAAGTCACAGGTGGGTTGATTGTCTCCTGCCAGGCGACCCCGCAGGAAGCCTTATTTGGCGCGGATATCATGGCGAAAATGGCCATCTCGGCGGTTCGGGGGGGAGCCAAAGGCATCCGCGCGAATACACCTGCCGACGTGAAGGCAATCCGGGCGGCAGTTGCTGCGCCCCTGATCGGTTTGTATAAAGAAATGATCCCGGGAACCCCGGTGATAATCACGCCAACCATCAAACACGCGCTGGCAATCGCCCAGGCTGGCGCTGATGTGATCGCCATCGACGCGACTTTCCGCGTCCATCCCGAAGACGAAGTGCCAGAGCTGATCCGCAAGATCCATGAACAAACCGATTGTCTGGTCATGGCAGACATCTCCACTCTCGAAGAAGCGGAAGCCGCCATGATTTCGGGGGCGGATGTGGTTTCGACGACTCTCTCGGGATATACCGATTACACGCCCAGTCTGGATGGGCCGGATATTGATCTCGTCCGTCAAGTTGCGTCCAAACTTACTGTGCCTGTCTTTGCTGAAGGTCGCTATTACTCCCCCGATCAAGTCAAAAAAGCGATCGAATATGGCGCAACCGCTGTTGTGGTTGGCGGCGCGGTCACCAGACCCAAGGAGATCACGGAGAGATTCGTTCAGGCTATCCGGGAGTGATGGCTTTTGGTAGTAGAAACAGATTGTTGGAACCCCAACAATCTGTTTTTTGAAGGAGGTTTTGAATGTCAGAATACCTGCTTGGCGTCGATATCGGCACAGCGTCTTCAAAAGGCGTTTTGATTGAAACGAAAAATGGAACCGTGTGCGCCCAGGCCACTATCCCTCACGGTGTTTCGCTTCCTCAGGCCGGATGGGTAGAGCAAGACGCTGAAGAAACCTGGTGGGGAGAGTTTGTTCAGATTGTGAAGGATTTGCTTCAGGAATCGGGAGTCTCCCCTGCTGACATCCTCGCGGTTGGTGTCTCCGGGATTGGTCCCTGTGTCTTGCCAGTGGATGAAGCCTTTAAGCCGCTTCGACCCGCTATCTTGTATGGCATCGACACTCGGGCAACTTTGGAAATTGAGCAATACCTGCGGGAGTTGGGAGAGCAAGAAGTCTTCAGGCGGGCAGGTTGTGAATTGTCTTCATCTGCGGTTGCGCCTAAAATATTGTGGCTGCACAACAACGAACCCGAGGTTTATGAAAAAGCGCGCTGGTTCCTCACCAGTCAGAACTTCGTCGTCGCGCGGCTGACAGGCAAGGCGTCGATTGACAATTACACCGCGTCCACCTATTCACCAATTGTCGACGTTGAGAAACGCAGTTGGATCGATGAAACCACTGCGGGTATCAACCCCACGGATAAATTACCTGAAAAATACTGGACTACCGACGTGGTGGGTGGGGTTACCCCAGAAGCAGCCAGTCTGACCGGTTTGCGCGAAGGTACGCCGGTTATCGCCGGCACCATCGACGCTGCTGCGGAAGCCGTCAGCATTGGTAATTATTCCGTTGGTGACACCATGGGCATGTTCGGCAGCAGTAATTCGATCATTGCCATCACCAGAGCCTACAAACGCTCAAGAACCTTCTGGGGGCTCAACTGGCTCTTCCCCAACCAGTACGCGGTGGTGGGGGGAATGGCGACAGTCGGCAGCCTGACCAGATGGTTTCTTGACAACATCTTCAGTAACAACCCTGAGGCGCTAGATCAAAACCCTTATGCGCAGATGAGCGACCTCTTGAGCATGTCTAGGCCTGGAGCCAATAATCTGGTGGCTCTGCCTTATTTTGAAGGCGAGCGGACACCTGTCAATGACCCCATTGCCAAAGGCGCATTCTTTGGTTTGACCCTGCGGCATACCCAGGCTGATTTGTATCGCGCTCTGCTGGAAGCGGTTGGCTTTGGGATTCGGCATAACCTTGAAAAACTGCAGGAAGAAAATATTGAGGTCAGACTGATCAATGCGGTCGGAGGTGGCACAAAAAATCTGGGCTGGATGCAGCTTATCGCGGACATCAGCAATATCGACGTGCGTATACCCCAGGGGACTTCTGGCGCGGCATATGGCAGCGCGATTTTAGCAGGCATCGGGGTGGGCTTGTATGAAGACGCCTCGCAGGCGAGAATTTGGGACGAAAACGCCCTGCTGTTGAAGCCTGACCGGACCGATGCAGATACTTATGACCGCCTCTACCAGGTCTACCTCAGGCTTTACGAGCAGACCAAAAATCTGCTTCCGCTGTTAGCGGAATAATTAAAAAACAAGGGACGGCGCTTGTGCCGTCCCTTGCAACAAGAAGATTCTGTCATGGCAGCGCGAACTTCAACAGTGTATTGCTCAACGCGTCGGAAACCCAAATGCTGCCATCGCCTCCGATGGTGATGCCACTGATGATATTCATGATGAAGCTGTTGTCAAAACCGCCCCAAATCTGCTGGAACTGACCTTCAGCGTCGAATACGATCACTCTTCCTCTATCAGGGTCAGTCAGGTAAACGCTCCCATTTTCATCCAGGGCCAGGAATGGCTTATTATCCAGCGAGTCGCTGCTCCAGGCGTCAACATCCCACATTGTCACAGATTGATAGACCAAACCGCTGGCATCGGGCTCAAAGACCTGCACGCGGTAGTTCCAGGTATCAGCGACAAACACCCGCCCGTCTTTCGCGATGGCAATGCCAACCGGCTCATCCAGTTCTCCGGCTTCCAGACCGATGCTGCCGAATTTAGTCAGGTAGTTGCCCTGACTGTCGAAGATCACCACGCGTTGTTTACCGGTGTCGGTCACGAAAACCCGATTGGATTGGTCCACCGCTATCCCGCGCGGACCCCAGAAACCGTCCAAAACGCCCAGGATCTCAAAGGCGTTCCACATCCGCAGGAAGTCGCCTTCGGCGGTGAAGACCTGGATCCGGTGATTCCAGGTGTCGGCAACGTAAACCAGGCCATCCGGCCCGACCGCGACGCCCCAGGGCTCGTTGAACAATCCGCCCGGCACATCGCCATCCAGGACGTTTCCGTAGCCCCCCCAGGCGTTCAGGAAGAGTCCCTGCGCGTCCAGATGGACGATGCGGTGGTTGCGCGAATCAGCAAGGTAAAGGCTGCCGTCGGGTGCGGTTGCCAGGTCTCTTGGGGCGTTGAAGGGTAAATCGCCCGCAACGCTGATAACCAGTTCAGGCTGGAGGTCAACCACACCTCCCTCATAGGGGTCAACGCGAGGCGCTTCCGGTTCAGGGCTGATGCCAAACTCCCAAATCTTCGCGGCTACATCTTTTTTGATATACATACGGGCGTTGTCGGCAGGCGACCAGGTGGCCAGGGTCAGCGAAGGGTTGTTGAACGCCAGCGCGTATTGGGTATAGTCTCGGTCGAACCAGAGTTGCCACAGGGCAGAGCGCTTTGTGGGCGATTTCAGATCGTCCCATACGCGTTTCAAGCTCCAGTTGCGATAAAGCTCTTCGTTGGGCCACCACATCCGTTTGTATTCATATTGGTAATAGTCATCGCGGACAACTGGCTCGATGCGCACGAAGTTGGAAGTACCCACTACTATTATGGGGTAATCTTGCAGCGATTTGGTCACCTCGGTGCCGAAATCGTACTTGTTGGGATAATCCCGCATGTACCACCAGTAGGGGTAGCGGACGTCGTTGTCGTAAGCAATTTTTATTGATTTATCGCCATAAAGCCGCTTGGAAATCGTCTCAATCTGCTCGACAGTGTTTTTCATGTCTCCGGTGGAGTGCGCGTAGACAAGCAGTTCGCGCGCGTTATCGTAATCGATAAAGGCTGCCCTCCAGGCTGTGCGGGCGGTTTGGATTGTCAACAGAGAAATGAACACCAGCAAGACCAGACAGGCAAATGTTTTTCCTCTCCATCCCCTGAGCATCTGGAACAAGCCCAGACCGCAGGCGAGCGTGCCGACCAACGCCAACAGGAATGTGCTGGTGGCCTGCAGCTGCATGAGGTCTTTGCCCTGGAAGGGTGGGCTGTTGCCGACCAAGGAACTGATCAGGCTGGCGAACGCAACCAGGAAAACCCCGATAAGCAGGATCACCAACCAGCCATTACGCTGCCTCACCTCGTCCCAATTGGTTTTCTCAATCAGGTAAGCAAAAGCCCAGCCGCTGGTCAGGATCATGGGCATGGTGATATGGGTAGTCAGCCAGGGCATGCGCTCGCCGGCGACTGTGAATGCCAACAAGCTCATCACCGACCAAAAAATCAGCAGCAACAAAACCGGCAACTCTTTTGCCCGCTGGCCAACTTCCTCTACCACCGGGAAAATCCGTTCATGCCAGGCAGCGCTTTCTTCTTCAGCCAGGTCAGATCGATCTAATAAATCCAGTTCAGCGGTTTCTTGCAGAATTTCACTCTCTACAGCTTCCTCAAGATAATCGTCAGGCTCGCTCTCGTCGGCAAGTTCTGCTGAAAGCGCTTCAGCTGGGAGTGGAGTGAAAGGATCCTCGGTTGATGCAAAAAAGAGTCGCTTGCGCAGACCGATCACAAAAGCGGTCAAAAGCCCGAAAGCTGGTAAATATT
>CAZHXQ010000056.1:0-12096 GCA_964536465.1 uncultured Anaerolineaceae bacterium | reverse complement strand
TACACCAATCTCGGCAGTCACACCATGACCTGTGGGGACGGCGGTGATGTGGCTCCCACCGTTGAAAGTACCATCCCCGCTGACGGCGCGCTTAATGTGGCGGTTGATGCTGACATCATCATCACTTTCAGCGAACCGGTAACTGTGATTGCTGAGTGGTTCACAATTTCTTGTGACACCTCTGGGCCACACACGGCTATGATAACCGATGCCGATCCGGTCTATACCCTTGACCCCGATACTGACTTTGCAGCCGGTGAAGTTTGTACAGTCACGGTTTTGGCTGCCAATGTCGCCGACCTTGATGACCCCGTGGATAACATGGCTGCGGACTATGCCTTCAGCTTTACTACTGTTGAAGCCTGTGGCGCGCCCTTCACCCCGATATACACGATTCAGGGTGACGGCGCAGCCTCACCATTGGTTGGGCAACCGCTGACGACCGAAGGGGTAGTGGTGGGAGACTTCCAGACAGGCGGTAAGGACGGTTTCTTCATCCAGGACCAAGCCGGCGATGGAGACCCCGCAACCTCAGATGGCATATTTGTCTATTACCCCAGTGGACCGACTATAGCTGAAGGGGACAAGATTCGCTTGACCGGCACGGTTAAGGAATATTTCGGTTTGACCCAAATTAATGGTACGTTTTTACAAATCTGTACAACAGGCAATTCTGTTGAGCCAGTGGAGCTGACACTGCCCTTTGAAAATAAGGACTTGGAGCATCTGGAAGGTATGTTGGTCACTTTCCCGCAGGCTTTGGTCATCTCTGAATACTATAATTTCGACCGCTATGGGGAACTGCTGCTGACTTCAGCACGCCATACTACCCCAACCGCGATTGTTGAGCCCGGGCAGGACGCCATCGATATGGCTGCCTACCATCTGCTGGACAGTATCGCCCTTGACGACGGCTCCAGCTATCAAAACCCCAGTTACCTGCGGCACCCTGATGGTTCGGCCTTCGGACTGGACAACTATTTCCGCGGGGGGGATACGGTTGCTGGTCTGACCGGTGTGTTGGATTACAACTTTAACGTCTGGAAAGTCCAGCCGGTTGGCACCGCCAATTACGAAGCGCTCAACCTGCGCACGGACGCGCCCGAACTGGTTGACGGCGAGATTCGCATCGCCAGTCTGAACGTGCTCAATTACTTCGTCACCTTGGATTTGGGTCCGGATATTTGTGGCCCCTCTGGCACTATGGGATGCCGCGGTGCCAACACACCCGAAGAATTGGAACGCCAACAGGCCAAGATCGTCAACGCGATCCTGGGTATGGATGCTGATGTGGTTGGCCTGATCGAGATTGAGAACGAACACCCGGGTCAAGCTGACGATGAAGCCGTCATCAGCCTGGTGAATTTACTGAATGCAGAGGTGGGAGCTTCTAAGTACAGTTATATTGCCACTGGGCCACTCGGCAGCGACGCGATCAAGCAGGCCTTCATCTACAATACAGATAAAGTGGAAGAATTTGGTGATTTTGCGCTGCTTGACTCAAGTGTAGATATACGCTTTGACACAACCCGCAACCGGCCCTCACTGGCGCAGACCTTTAAAGACAAAAACACCAATGAGATCTTCACCGTCTCGGTAAACCATCTGAAATCCAAGGGTTCCGCCTGTGTCGGCGACCCCGACCTGGGTGACGGGGCCGGTAATTGTAACCTGACCCGTAAGGCTGCCGCTGAAGCTCTGGTTGAGTGGCTCGAGACCGACCCGACCGAGACCGGTTCTGACATGTACGTGATCATCGGTGACCTTAACTCGTACGCCATGGAAGACCCTATCGATATGATCAAACTGGGCGGGGATGACCTGCCGGATACCGCTGATGATTACTTCAACCTGGTGGAGCGCTTCCAGGACCCTTATGCTTATGGTTATGTCTTCGATGGTCAGACTGGATATCTCGATCATGCCCTGGGCAACCGTAAATTCGCGTCTTACGTTTTGGATGCCAATTTTTGGCACATCAATGCTGATGAAACCAAAGTGTTTGATTACGATATGACCTTCAAACCCGACCCTGTGGACGCGATGTTTGACCCTACCACGCCCTACCGCGCTTCTGACCATGATCCGGTATTGATCAGCGTACTGCTCAACCATGCCCCTGTGGCAACTGACGATGCCTACACAACACTCCTCAACACGGTTTTACAAGTTACCGCCCCAGGTGTATTGGCTAACGACATGGATGTCAACATTTACGACAAGATATCTGTCTCTCTGGTTCCGGGCAGCGGCCCTCTGCACGGAGTTCTGGTATTCAATGAAGATGGTTCCTTCACCTACACACCCGACCCCGGCTTTGTGGGCCAGGATAGTTTTGAATATGTGATGCTGGCAACACCCGGATTGATGGACAACTACAGTGACACTGCTACGGTGACGATCACAGTCACGGCGAAATACATGTACCTGCCACTGATTGCCAGATAACATTTGACTGGTTCAGACAACAGCGCCCCGGAGCCCGGGGCGCTGTTTTTTGATGATGGATTTGATTGCAGAAGAAATGCCGTTCAAATGAAGCATGCTGAAGCCTGAAACCGCTCTACCTCGGTCTGATTGACGCGATTACCAGAAGGTATAATTATCCGCGTTCAAAGAAGGATACTATGCTCCAAATAAAAGGATTGACAAAAATTTTCGAAATTGGCAAGAAGCAGCAGACCGAGTTGGTGGCAGTGGATGATTTAACCCTGGAAGTAGAACGTGGAGAGGTCTTCGGTTTCCTGGGTCCAAATGGAGCCGGTAAAACTACCACAGTGCGCATGCTGACGGGGTTAATTCGTCCTAGCAGCGGAAGCGCGCGAGTCGCCGGGTTTGAGGTAGGGAAAAATGACTCTGAAATCCGCGGCAAGGTTGGACTGCTGACGGAAGCGCCCGGAATGTATGAACTTCTGACGGCTGAAAAAAACCTGACCATCTTTGCCAGCCTCTATGACGTCGCCGATGTACCGGGTGCGGTTAACAAGTATCTGAGCTTGCTCGGGCTGTGGGAGCGGCGTCATGACGTGGTCGGCAGTTTTTCAAAAGGAATGCGCCAAAAACTGGCGGTCGCGCGGGCGTTAATTCACGAACCTCAGCTGCTTTTTCTGGATGAGCCCACAACGGGTTTGGATCCGGAAGCCGCCAAAACCGTGCGGGATTTCGTCGAAGAGCTCAAATTTGAGGGGCGAACCATATTTATGACCACACACAATCTGACCGAAGCCGAAAGACTCTGTGATCGTGTGGGTATTTTTCAGCAGAGGCTGCTGACACTAGACAGTCCGGCTAACCTGCGAGACAAGATGTTTGGCCGCAAAGTAGTTTTCCATCTGAAGGAAATTCAGCCTGGCTGGGGGGATTTGGTTTCCGAAATGCCTGAAACAGGACAAGTTGAGGTGGTGGAAAATAAGCTGGTAGTTTCGATGAAAGAACCCGAAAAAAACAACCCGAAAATCGTAAATGCGCTGGTTCTGGCAGGAGCAGAGGTCCAGTTTGTGGGCGAAATCAGACACAGCCTGGAGCAGGTCTACCTCGAAATGGTTAAAACCAATGAAAAGGGGCAATAATGAGACACGTGCGTACAATTATCGACAAAGACTGGTCTGAAGTGTTTAAAAATCGCTGGGTTATCACGAGCATGACCGTACTTCCGATGCTGTTTACCGCGCTTCCGCTGGTGATGCTCTATATGACCAGGGGCAGTGGAATGGATGTTGGCATTCAGGGGGAGAACAGTGGTCTGCCCGCCGGATTTTCGGCAGTATGCGGGGAGTTAACCGCGAATGAATGCATGCAGGTTTACCTGCTCAATCAATTCATGATCTTGTTCATGATGATGCCGCTGATGATCCCGACCACGATTGCCGCCTACAGCATTGTCGGAGAGAAAACTACCCGCAGTCTGGAACCCCTGCTGGCGACACCTATCACGACAATTGAGCTTTTGGCGGGGAAAGGTTTGGCAGCGGTGATCCCAGGTGTATTAATCAGTTACGCATCTTTTGGCGCTTTTGTAGTGGGCAGTCTCCTTCTTGGATTGAGCCCTGCCGTAATCGGCTACATTCTCAGCCCGACCTGGCTGTTGGGTATTCTGGTTTTGGGGCCGGTGCTTTCGGTCATCGGCGCGATTTTTGCGATCTATGTATCTTCTCGCGTTAGCGACCCGCGTGTGGCCGAACAATTGTCAGGAATGGTCATTATGCCGGTCTTGCTGGTCATGTTCGCTGTTTTGGCAGGGAAACTGGTCATCAACACAGCCTTCATGGTGATCGCAATTGTTGCCTGCGCGTTGATTGCCTTTGGCATGCTGCACCTGGGAACGGTCGTATTTGATCGCGAAAATATTCTTACAAAGTGGAAATAATGATGAAGAAAACTCAGATTTGGACTCTGCTGTTGCTTGTATTGTCTCTTGCTTTTATCTTTTTACCAGCTCAGGCACAGGACGAACCCGCCTGGAAATTGAGGCTCAGGCGGGATTGGGGCTATGGTGCCGGGCCAGATATCCAGGGAAACATGACTTTGTATCTGGATGGCGACCTTAGCACTGTAAAAGCAGTAGTCTATTATCTGGATGATCAGGTTATGGCTGAAATGACCGAAGAGCCTTTCAGGTTTTCATTTAATACAGACGACTACCAGCCAGGCACCCGTCGGCTCAGCGCAGAGGTCAGAGACAACCAGGGCTCACCCACCCGAGTTGGGCCATTGATTTACAATTTCTTAAGCGCTGCTGATGCCGGCAGTAATACTATCACCCTGTTTGTAGTTATTGGGGCTGTCACCCTGGCGGCAATGGGCATCAGCTGGTTTATTTCTTCAAAGCAAAAAGGCAGTGAAAAAGAGGCGGTGGGAATGTTTGGGCGGGCGGTTTGTCAGCAGTGTGGCAAGACTTTTCCGCGCTCAATCTTCGGCATGAACGTGGTCGTTGGGAAGTTAGAAAGGTGCCCCCACTGCGGCAAGTGGCAACTGACCCAAAGAGCCAGCGCGGCGCAGATTGACCTGGCGGAGAGACAATTTTTGACCGATGTAACTATCGACTCGGCAGGGGAAATGATAGAAGAAAAGACGGAAAAAGAAGCGCTGGATGACAGCCGTTTTCTAGATATGTAGCATCGCCTGGTAGAAGAGAAAATAAAAAGAATATGGTTTTGTCACTAAGGCCCTGCGAATTAGATATTTTTAGAGGCGCGGTATATGTTAACTAGTCGAGGTTTCGATCTTTGGACGGATGGATACGACGCATGCGTGCGACTAAGCGAGGAAAGCGGTAGCTATCCTTTCGTGGGATATCAAAAAGTTTTGGGGAAAATTTACCGCACCATCAAAGAGAATCCTGGTGACAAAATCCTGGATGTAGGTTTGGGAACCGCAGTGTTGACGAAAAAACTGTACAGAGACGGATATGAAATTTTTGGCATGGATTTTTCAGCAAAAATGTTGGCAATTGCCAAAGAGAAAATGCCCGGATCTGTTCTCATCCAGCATGACTTTTTAAAAGGGTTTCCACCAAACTTGTAGAACGAAACTTTTGACTTTATTATTTCTACCTACGCCATTCATCATCTGGGCGAGGGCCAACAGATCGCCTTTATCCTGAAGTTGATGCGTCATTTGACAAAAGCAGGTCAGATTCTCATCGGCGATGTGGCATTTCGGACTGCCGCAGATCTGGAAGCATGCAGACAACAAAGCGGGGGATGGGATGAAGAAGAGTTTTATATGGTAGAGGAATAAATCAAACCATTTATTCCCACGCTGGAATTTGAAAAGATAACCTTTTGTTCTGGTGTTTTTACCATTACCCAATAACTCGGTAGTTTCAACATTTACTAATGGTCTCGATTTGCCCAGCAGGTTTTATCTTTCCTATATGAGGATTTCTTTTAATCCATCCGAAGACACATTTTTGCTCTATACCTCTTACTGAAAGATGAAAATGAGGGTGTCGTTGTGATATGATGAAAATACCCATAAACAAGTATATTTAACAAGAAAGAAGGAGACAAAATGACACTTAAAGGAAAAAAAGTAGCGTTTCTGGTTGCGGACGGCGTTGAAGATTTGGAGCATTGGGCTGTCGCCATGCGCTTGCAAGAAGAAGGAATTGAAGTCCTGACTGCAGCTATGGATCTGGAACCAATCAGAGGCAAGAACGGGCTAATAATTAAGCCGGATACCAAAATTGAAGACCTGAATGCCGATGATTTGTTTGGGCTGGTTCTGCCAGGTGGTTGGGCGCCCGATAAATTGAGGCGTTTCAAGGTAGCTACAGACCTGGTCGCAAAAATTAACGAACAAGGAAAGATTATTGGCATCATCTGCCATGGCGGATTAGTGGCGATCTCTGCCCATATCCTGGACGGGAAAAAATCGGTTGGTTCGTTGGGAATCAAGGATGACCTGATCAATGCCGGTGCAACCTGGGTGGACGAGGCTGCTTTTCGGGAAGGTAATTTGGTCTGGGGCAGAGTGGTAGCAGATATCCCGGCTTTCAATCGTGAATTGGTGAACGCGTTTAAGGATGCGGCTGCTTAGGGCGAAAAAGTGGCGGTTGGTGGTACAATCGCACTATAAGATCATAGACAAACCCTGGAGGTTGCATGGAAAAAGAAGTTTCGGGAATCGCAGTTAAACAAGGACTTGCCGAGATGCTCAAAGGCGGGGTGATCATGGATGTGGTCACCGCTGAACAAGCCAAAATCGCAGAGGACGCTGGCGCAGTGGCCGTCATGGCGCTGGAGCGTGTTCCGGCAGATATCCGCGCTACAGGCGGGATTGCCCGTATGAGTGACCCCGAACTTGTCTTGCAAATCATGGAAGCTGTCAGTATTCCGGTTATGGCGAAATGCCGAATCGGTCATTTTGTGGAGGCGCAGATTCTTGAGTCGTTAGGTGTGGATTTCATTGACGAATCGGAAGTGCTGACTCCTGCCGACGAAGCCTATCACATCAACAAACATGCCTTTAAGGCCCCCTTCGTTTGCGGCTGCCGCAATCTGGGCGAAGCCCTGCGCCGTATCGGCGAAGGCGCTGCCATGATGCGCACCAAGGGCGAGCCCGGCACAGGAGACGTGGTTGAGGCTGTTCGCCACGCCCGCTCGGTTTACGGCGATATCCGCCTTCTGCAGACCCTGCCGGAAGAAGAAGTGATGACCTTTGCAAAGAACAATCAGGCTCCCTACGAACTGTGTAAGCAGGTGCGGGAGTTGGGCAAGCTGCCCGTGGTTAATTTTGCGGCCGGCGGCATTGCCACGCCGGCAGATGCAGCCTTGATGATGCAGTTGGGGGTCGACGGCATATTCGTCGGCTCGGGCATTTTCAAATCGGGCGACCCGGTGAGACGAGCCCAGGCGATTGTCAAAGCAACCACTCATTTCAATGAACCAGGCATTCTGGCTGAGGTCAGCCGAAACCTGGGCGAGGCCATGGTTGGTCGATCGGCGAGCCAATTGCCTGAAGCCGAAAGAATGGCAGAGCGCGGCTGGTAAGCCAGAAAGACTAACAAGACAAGATGAAGTTTGGCGTTCTGGCGTTGCAAGGCGATTTTCGTGAACACCGTATCAGCCTCGAGAAACTCGGGGCTGATGTTTCAGAGGTCAGGCTGCCAGAGCATTTAGACGGTCTGACCGGTCTGATCATTCCTGGAGGCGAGTCTACCGCTATCGGAAAACTAATGGCAGCTTATGGTCTGCTGGAAGCGATTCGCGATTTTGGACAAACCAGAGCGATTTGGGGCACCTGCGCCGGGGCAATCCTGTTGGCCAAGGATGTTGGCCGGGAGCAGCCCCTGCTGGGTTTGATCGATATTACCATTGAGCGCAATGCCTTTGGCCGTCAGCTGGATTCTTTTGAAATCGACCTGCCGGTTCCTTTCCTCAACCCCAGTAAACCAGATTACCATCTGACTTTTATTCGCGGCCCTATTATCACCAATCTCTATGGCGAGGCTCGGTCTTTATTGAGCCTGCCAGATGGCCGGGTCATTGCGGCACAGCAGGGCAAGCTGATGGCAACCTCCTTCCACCCCGAACTCACCAATGATCTGCGTTTTCATCGTTATTTCATGGAGCTGGCACAATAGGCATCCGAAAATTAAGCCCCTTTGATCTGTACAAAATCAGCCGCTCAGGCGCCCTAATGCAAAGCCTGGACACGGTGCGGTTTTTTACACGCGGCGAGCCGCTCAATCTGCGCAACGTGATGCAGCGGGTGGCAGTTCTGGTCGAACAGGAAGCCTTCATTTGGGAGGGGGAGGATGGCCAAAGCTGCTATGGGCAGATTGAAAAAAGACAAAGCCGACCATACGCGCAGATGTGCTTTGTGGGCTGCCAGGAGGAAGCGGACCCCCTTGTTCTTTGCCGAGTGCTGGAACCACTGGTGGAGAGCGCGGGCGCCTGGCAGGCGTGGGGCGTTTTGGCTGATCTGCCGGAAGGCTCACCCCTTTTCGAAGGATTTCGTAAAGCCGGTTTCAGGATTTGGGCCAGGCAAAAGATTTATAACCTTACCCAGACGAAAGGCCAGAGCGTAGAAACTGAGCTGCAGTGGCGATCCTGGAACTCAACAGATATCAGTTCCATGAGAGTTTTGTATAGAGAAATCGTGCCAGCCTCGGTGCAACTAATCGAACCAATCACACGAAAGTCTGCCATCGGGATGGTCCTGACCCAAGCAAACGGGAATTTGAGCGCTTATGCCGACCTGGAATATGGACCCAAGGGAGTTTGGGCGCAGATGTTAGTTGACCCACAGGTGGACCCGACTGACCTGCTGATCAGCCTGCCGCAGGCAATTCCGGAGCTGCTCGGCCGGCCAGTCTATCTGTGTGTGCGCTCTTACCAGCCCTGGGTAGAGACCGCGCTGGAAAACGCAGGTTACGCCCCCCAGGAAGCCCAGATTCTGCTGATTAAACATTTGGTTTTGAGGAGTCAGGTCGAACAGAGGGCAGTTAAGGCAATTTTCGAGAGTGGTGGCATGGAAGGCTCCTTGCCCATCACACAAAAATAGAAGAGGTCTGGAAGCCCGGTGAAGAGTAGATTTAATATCGAAAAGTCGAGGAGGTTATTTGACTGGCTTTCCCCGCTTTACAATCAGGCATTTAAGCGTCAACGCAAACGCTATGCCCAGATCTACGGGCAAATGGATCACTGTAATCTCTCCCATTTTTCGTCCATCCTGGATATTGGCTGCGGAACGGGGGCAATGGCGTCCGTTTTTGCCGATATGGGTTTGAAGACTTACGCGTTGGATCATTCCCTCGGCATGGTGCGTGTAGCAAAGAAACGGCTTGCAAACACGCCAGTGAATCTCCTGCAGGGAGGGGCAACCGGTTCGCTGCCATTTCCGGCTGATAGTTTTGACATCGTGATTGCTGCCTTTGTTGCCCATGGCCTGAAAGCCGATCCCCGCCAGAGGCTGTATGAGGAGATGAAACGGGTTGGCCGGCACCTTGTGATCCTGCACGACTACAGCCAGGCGAGATCTTTGCTTACAAACCTAACCGAATATGCTGAAGGGGGTGACTACTTTGACTTCATTAAAGTAGTCAATGATGAGTTAAGGGATCATTTCGGTAACCTGGAAGTGGTCAATTTAGCCCGAGGCAGTTGCTGTTATATCTGTACTATCGAAAAACCGTGACCCTTATGCCAGGTGGGGGGCGATTAATATTGCATTAGAAATTATATAAGAACGAGAAATTAAGAACAGAATACGATAAAATCAAGCCAAGAGAAAAAAAGAATGACTATGATGACAACTACAAAATACATAACTGATGATTTGGCGGCGATGCTGAACGTGTTTCCCGAGGAAATCGCACAGGCGGTAATGAGCGCAAACCATTTTGACGATTTACTGGAAGTGATTCTCGATCTGGGGCGTGTTCCAAGCGCGCGCTTTGTTGATAAAGAGGTGAAATTACTGGACCGCGTGGTCAGTCAAGAAGATCTCGACTACGTGGTTTCCAGGATCGGAGATTTTGACGCCGACAATCGCGCGGGAATGGAGCGAACGCTCCATCGAATTTCCGCCATCCGCAACCGGAGGGGCAACGTGGTGGGTCTGACCTGCCGGGTTGGCAGAGCAGTCTACGGAACCATCGGCATCATCGAAGACCTTATCGACTCTGGTGAGAGCATCCTGATTTTGGGCAAGCCTGGTGTTGGTAAGACCACCATGCTGCGTGAAGCCGCGCGCATACTGGCTGAGAAGAAACGTGTGGTGATTGTTGATACCTCCAATGAAATCGGCGGTGATGGCGACGTGCCCCACCCGGCAGTTGGCGCTGCCCGGCGCATGCAGGTGCCGAAGCCATCGCTGCAGCACGAGGTCATGATCGAGGCGGTTGAAAACCACAACCCCGAAGTGATCGTCATTGATGAGATCGGTCGTGAACTGGAAGCCCAGGCTGCCCGCACAATCGCGGAGCGGGGCGTACAACTGATTGGCACCGCGCATGGGAATGCTCTGGATAACCTGTTGATTAACCCAACCCTTTCAGACTTGATCGGTGGGGTTTCTTCGGTCACGCTTTCTGACGATGAAGCAAGAAGGCGGGGGACGCAAAAGACCGTTCTTGAGCGTAAGTCACCGCCAACTTTCACGATCCTGGTCGAAATCCAGAATCGCGAAAGGGTGAAGGTGCATCGGGATGTGGGCGCCGCCGTTGACTCCATTTTGCGGGGTTACCCAATGCTGCCCGAAGAGCGGTTTCGGGATGAAGATGGCAAGGTTCACTTTATGAAACAGACCAGGCCCAACATGCCCACTGTTTCCCAGTCGATCAGACGGGGAGGCAGTATGGATAAAAGCCCATTCGACCGCAGCTACAAGCCGGTCAGCGCTCCCGCGCAGGAGCGATACCCCCAAAGCAAGCACGCGCAGCGCTATGATGACTTTATTGCTGGAGATGATTACGAAAATCCGGTCATGCAGGCTTCGGAAGAGGACAAGAAAATATTCGCCTTTGGTGTCGCGCGGAACAGGCTGCTGCAATCCATCAAGAGCATGGGCGTTCCCGCTGTGGTGGTCAAGGATCTGGACGAGGCGGATATTCTGCTGACCCAGCGCCGCTACTACCGCGACAGGCTGCAGCCAATCGTAGAAGCCGAAGAGCGAGGCATCCCGATTTTCGTGGTGAAATCCAACACGGTCGCGCAGATAGAACAATTTTTAGCCGACTCCTTCCAGCAAAGACAAACACCGGTTCGATTGTCCTTGAACGAAGAAGCCATGCGCCAGGCCGAGCAGGCAGTCCTGATGGTTCAGGCAGGAGAAAAATACGTTAATCTTCCGGCAATGCCTTCGCCAATACGACGATTGCAGCATGAATTGGCAAGAAGAGCGCACCTGGTTTCCCGTTCTTTTGGGAGAGACCCAAACCGGTACGTGCGGATTTATCGGGATTAGGGATGTTTATCACAATCGAAGGACCGGAAGGCAGTGGTAAGAGCAGTCAGTTACCAGAATTAGGGCGATATCTGGAATCCAGGGGGTTTCAGGTCGTAAAAACCCGTGAGCCAGGCGGCACCAAGATTGGCGATCAGATTCGGGAAGTTCTGATGAGGATGGACAATACCGAGCTTCATCCCCGGACAGAAATATTGCTTTTCCTTGCCGCCAGGGCCCAACTGGTCGAAGAAGTGATCCTACCCAGCCTGGAACAAAAGAAAATTGTCTTATGCGATCGTTACGGCGACTCGACTCTGGCCTATCAAGGTTATGGGCACGGGTTTGCCCTGGACAAGTTACGCTCTCTGCTTGAATTCGCGACGGGTGGGTTAAAGCCCGACCTGACCCTTTTGCTGGATGTAGACATCCTGACCGGGTTGAAAAGAAAGAAAGCAAAAGAAGAATGGAACAGGCTTGATGCTTTTGAGTTATCATTTCATGAGCGCGTGCGCGCGGGCTATCACCTGCTTGCTGAGCAAGAGCCTGAGCGTTGGAAGACAGTGGATGGCTCGCAGGCGCCAGCGCTGGTACAAGCGCATATGAGAGCAGTGGTAGACGAGGCTTTGTGTTTGGAGCAGCTCTAAGGTAACGATGGGACAGAAAGTCCCATTATTTGAAAGGAATTTCATAATGAAAAATGTT
>CAZHXQ010000055.1:0-12591 GCA_964536465.1 uncultured Anaerolineaceae bacterium | reverse complement strand
CGAGCGAGAGGGCAGCCTGACCCAACCAGAAGGCCGCCCCATGACCGAGCAACTGCCGCGATTCGAGATGATCAACCACCACATTTGGCAAGGGCACGCCCAGCGTATCAACGCCATCGATGCCGAGCAATCTGCAAACCGATCGTTCCACGGTCGAGGTTGTGAACTGCTCGGTGTAGGTCTGGGTGTCCTCCACGATTAAGCGCGCAGTCTCACGTGCTTGTAATACCTTACCTTCATCTAGTCTAAGTTTGGCCATTGATCCTCCTGCCAGGCTGCCATCATTTCACGAAGCAAAGTCTGATCGACTCCGAGCAGCTCAGCAATTTTAATCGCTCCCGATGGGGTTTGCTGAGAGCCTTCAATTTCTTCAAAGCGATAATCCATTAAATTTTGAATTTTTCGGACCCGCGAGAGGTCTTCGTGCAGATCTGACTCAGAACCGGTTTTCTGAACTGGCAGTTCAGCCAGCACTTCAGGTCGAATTCCGCGAACCTGGTAGAAGCGTATGCCCGCGGCAGGTGTGACGTTATAGTGCGTGGCAATGAAAAAAGTGCTTGACGATCTGCCGTAAGTCCTGCAGAGTGCCTGGACGATGGCAGTTGCTTCGGCTGGATTGGTGCCCCGGCAGGGTTCATCCATCATAATCAGCCCTTGCTGGTTTTGACTTCGGCGATGATGATTACGGATCTTGACGCACTCCAGACCGAAAGATGAGAGACCCCAATGCAAATCCCCTTCCTGGTGAGACTCAAAGGCCATAAAGTCGTAAAGCGGGGTCTCCAGGTGGTTACAAATGGGGAAATAACCCAGTTGTGTCATCAGCAGCGCCAGAAAGACAGTCTTGAGAGCAACACTTTTGCCCCCCATATTGGCTCCGCTCAAAACAGTTGAACCCTGCTTGAGCTTAATCGAAATGGGGGTGAACTGAAGGCCTTTTTTCTGGAGGATGCTGGCAATGAGTGGGTGGCGGCTGTCGACCAGTACTGCCGGCTCTGATGGCGCAACTGCTACTGGCTTGGTGCCGTTCCAGCGAACGGCCAGGTCCGCTTTAGCCAGACGAAAATCAAGAATTGCGCAGGTCTCAGCATTGTGCCGCATCTGTGGCAGCCACGCTTGCAGCTTCTCGCCTAACTGCAGCCGAATTTGCTCCTCCAGTTTGTCTTCCTCCGCAGTCACCAAGGCGCGCTGGGTCAGTAAAATCTTTCGTTGGTTTCCTTTGGCCTGCGAAATATCGCGTTCTAATTTCTTTTTTTGTCCCCGAATGCGAGCCAGACCCGGTGAGTAATCGCTGTAGATGTGAAAAGTAGGATTACCGGTGCCGGATGGGTCGAGCAGGGCGGAGGCATCTTTGGTAACCTGAAAATCTACTCCAGCCTCAGCCATCAACTCTTTCAGCCTGCTTAGGCGGAAGAAGATGGTCAGCGCACCTTTAAGCTCAAAGAACTCGGTATCATCAAGCAACCTGCCTTTTTCGAGACGTGAGAAAGTGCCCCGAAGTTCGCGAAGCCGGGATAGCTGGGTTTGGGCCTCAAGTACCTGAGGGTGCTTTACCTTTACCATCTCTACCAGTCGGGCAATGGCCGTTATTTCTGCGACAAACTCATCGTGGGATGAGTTGGTAAAAAAGCGAGCCGCATTCTTGAGACGTTTCCCCTGGGGTGTGCGGCAATGGCAGGACTGCATAACCTCAGGTAAGCCAACCTGGTTGAGCAGCTCCTTAGAGATCATGACAGAGGTCTTCATGTGTGCTCACATCAATGCGGGGCCAAGATCCACCACGGGAATACTTAGAAGCGACCGCATTTTCTCCAGCATCGTAGCAGAATCAAGCTTGAGGCCGTTTGAACGGGTTGGATTGAGGCAAACCATACGCACGTCAATGGGGGTAAGCACTGCCAGGTCGATGTCACGGGCGCGAAGTTTTTGGACCACTTCCGGCTTCAACAGTATGCGTGTACCGTCATCAGCCACCAATGTCAGTCTGGAAAAGTGCGCTTCTTTTAGCAATTCGCTGAGGACCTGATCGGTGATCGCGCCCTGCAGATATAACAGACGTGTTCCAGGAACCAACTTTTTGGCGAGTTCTTTGCCATGTCCCACCAATGAAGGGATCTCCATGGTCACAGTGCGCTCTTCACCAACCACTATCACAACCCTTGTCTGAGGGTTGCATTGGCAAGTTTCCAGGAGCAGGTCTTTGTCCTTCTGGTTTAAGGACGGCGTCTGTAAAATTTTGAGGGCAAAGTCAGTTTTTTCTGCCAGCTGCTCAGGACTGGAGGAAGTATCAGCGCTGACGGCCACTATGACCGCTTCGCTGATGCCTGCACCGGCTTGTGAGCGGCGAGACAAGGCGCCGTCGATGATGAAAAGGCAATCAGGCTCGTGATTGCGCAGCAGATCTGCAATACACCCGATTTCCTCCGCAGATCCCGGACCTGCAAGTTCGACATAGCCATCGCTGAGCGCCCTGCAGATTACCACTTCACCCAGGGAAGTGCGAATATTGCTGAGCTCCAAAACTTCAAGCAGAGCGTCGCTGCGCTGCAAAGCCCCTTGTGCGCTTGCAATCAGGGTGCCGGCTGGAATGTAAATTCGCGGTTTGGGACGATCAGTCAAAATATCTCTTGGTTCGCCGTCCCTGCCAATTGAGGTCAGGCCCAACACCCGTGTTTGACCAGAGGCTTGCCAGGCGGCGATGAGGTGGTTCAAGCAGGTAGTTTTGCCAGCATTCTTCGACAACCCAATTATCGCCAAAGACTGCAGGTCTTGCAGGCCTGTCAGCCTGAAAAGTTCAATGCCTGGTTTTACCACAAGCGTATTCATAAAAGACCGCGTCTAATCTCTGTTTTTCCTTCGATTACGAAGTAAGCCAACCGGCTCAAGGGTCGTTTGCTGTCCGGCCAGCAAGCCAGCGACCCCTATCAGCTCTTCTTGCTCTTCACCCCGACAAACCGGGCAGCTGCAAAGGGCTTTGTATTCTTCTGGTTCCGTGTAGGTGGTGATGACGCCTTCAAAGTTTCGCAGAACAACATGATCAGGGTTTTGTGAAATGAGATAATTGGGCATGACCGGGATCTTGCCACCTCCACCTGGCGCGTCGACCACATAGGTCGGCACACAGAAGCCAGACGTATGCCCCCGCAACCCTTCCATAATTTCTAACCCCTTGGCAACCGGTGTGCGAAAATGCGACAGACCCAGTGAGAGATCGCACTGATAAAGGTAATAGGGACGCACGCGTATATATGCCAAACCGTTGACCAGTTTGCGCATAACGTGCACACAATCGTTAACTCCGCGCAGCAAAACAGATTGGTTGCCCAACGGCACCCCGGCATCGGCAAGCCTGGCGCTCGCGCGGCTGGAGTCAGGCGTGATTTCATTGGGGTGATTGAAGTGAACATTGACCCAAACCGGATGGTATTTGCGAAGCATAGCGCACAACTCAGGAGTAATCCTTTGAGGAAGAACAACCGGTGTTCGGGTACCCAACCGGATGATTTCCACATGATCGATTTCGCGCAGTTTGGAGAGGATGTATTCCAAACGATCATTACCCATCAGCAATGCGTCGCCACCTGAAAGCAAAACATCGCGCACAGCAGGCGTCTCCCGGATATAGTCAATGCAGTCGTCGATCTGCTGTAGTGTGCGGGCTCCATCTTTCTGACCAGCCAAACGGCGGCGGGTACAGTGCCGGCAATACATGGAACATTGATCAGTAATCAGGAACAAAACCCGGTCAGGATAACGATGCGTCAGCCCTGGGACGGGTGAGTCGCCATCTTCTTCAAGTGGATCTTCGAGATCTTCGGGGCTGCGGTAGGCTTCATCGCCAGTGGGAACAGCTTGTTTTCTGACCGGATCGTGGGGGTCGTCTGGATCGATTAGCGTCAGGTAGTAGGGAGTGATGGCCATGCGGAAGTGCTGTAAAGCCTTGCGGGAGCCGGCTTCTTCCTCAGCGGTAAGCGGCAGGTATTTCAACAGCGTATCGACATCGGAAATCCGGTGTGAAACCTGCCAGTGCCAGTCGTTCCACTTTTCATCAGGGACGTCAGGGAATAGTTTTTTTCGTCTGGCTTCACCCTGGGTATTGATATATTTTTCTTCAGCTTTCATAGCCTCACTCCTTTACTGGTTAAAGACTGCCATCTGGTTAGGGGATAGCGGTCCGCCATTGACTTAAATATAATTTTTCTCAAAGATGTCACGCAATGCCTGAGATTCGCGCAGTTCCTGAAGAGTGAACTCGGCGTGATTACGAGTGTAGCCGTTACCGATGATCATAGTGACGTCCTTCCCAACGCCCTCGGCGCCTAATGCGGCCCGAGTGAAGCTGGTTGCCATGCTGAAGAAATAAACCAGGCCGCCATCTCGAACGGGGAGGATAGTCGACATCTCTGTACCGTGAATGTTGACCACGTTTATGGCAACATCATATTCTTTACCATCGTTGCATTCCAGTGCTTTCTCCAGCACCTCTATCGGGTTGCCGGCGTCGGCTACGAAAAATTTGTGCACAAAATGGTTGTCTAATAAGGTTTTCTCAGGGCGAGTATTCCTGCTCATTCCGACAACATTGCCGCATGGACCAACGCGTTTCATGGCTTCGTAGCCACACAGCATGCCGCTTTTCCCACCAGCGCCCAGGATCAGAACGGAATCTCCGGGCTTGACGATGTTAGCAGTTTGCGCGGGCGCGCCGGCGACATCCAGAGCGGCCAGGGCGAGGGATTCGGGCATATCTTCAGGGAGCCTGGCATAGATGCCGCTCTCAAACAGAACGGCCTGACCTCTGATGTCCACCCGGTCAGTATCGGGATGCACTGCCAGAATTTCTTCGATGTGCAGAGGAGTCAATGATAGCGAAACCAGTGATGCGACGCGGTCACCGACTTTGATGTCTTTGCGGTCTTGCAGAGCTGGTCCAATTTTGGCGACAGTACCCATTAACATGCCACCGGAGCCGGTGACAGGGTTTTGCATTTTGCCGCGTTCGCTGACAATATCAAACACCATCTTTTTGAGTCGTTCCTCATCTTGCTCAGAAGCGGTCCAAAGCTGCCTGAAACTGGCAGAGTCGATGTTTAACGCGGAGACATCGATCAGGATTTCGTTATCGTAGATCTCCATGCTGTTGTCGATTTTTTTAGCAGCTTGCGGAAGCAGCCCCTGGGGCTCAATCACGCGATGAGCACCATATTTATTTCCCATTGCCATAAAATTATTCCTCCGTAGATAAATTGGTTATTTAGCACCCTCAGGCATGCCCAAGATTTGACGGGCTTCTGCCGGCGTGGCGATTTCCAGATTGAGTTCGTGGGCGATGCGCACGATCCGCTCCACAAATTCAGCGTTTGAGACGGCGTTGCGCTCGCGGTTGTACCTCAGGTTGTCTTCAAACCCTACGCGGACGTGACCGCCTAAAAGCATGCCCATCACGTTCATGTCCAGC
Organism: uncultured Anaerolineaceae bacterium; assembly: GCA_964536465.1. Taxonomy (GTDB): domain Bacteria; phylum Chloroflexota; class Anaerolineae; order Anaerolineales; family Anaerolineaceae; genus Mesolinea. The sequence continues at coordinate 7,133 of CAZHXQ010000055.1, read as the reverse complement.
TGACAACGGCCAATACCGGTGACAGTAAAAGTTGCATCTGCCGGTATGGATTCCTTCAGAAACAGGAGATCGCGGGGGGTACCCGTCGTGCCACCATTTACACCCAATACAAAGTTAAAATGCAGGGGGGGCTTGATGTGACCCTTGCGGACAAGCCGCAAGGCCATGTCAACGTGACTTTTGTCAAAGCATTCCAGCTCTGGTTTAATGCCGCGCTGGTTCATTCTCTCAGCAAAGTCGATAATCATATTTTCGGTGTTCACGAAGATTTCGTCTCCCCCGAAGTTCATGGTTCCACAGTCCAGGCTGGCCATTTCAGGATTCAACTCCGTGGGTTGCAAGCGCTCTTCGGCAGTCATGCCAGTTGCTCCACCTGTTGAGGGTTGAATGATGGCCTGCGGGCAGACCTGCTGGATGGCGTCGATGATTACTCTGAAGCGTTCGCGATCCTGGGTGGGTGTGCCATCGTCGTGGCGGGCGTGGAGGTGAATAATTGCGGCGCCTGCTTCACAGGCAAGTTTGGCTTCACGCACATACTCATCGATCGTATAGGGGACAGCGGGGTTCATTTCCTGGGTAACTTCAGCCCCGCTGATAGCTGCGGTGATGATAACCTTGTGCTTACTCATAACTCTCTCCTTTATAGATTTTTCGCCTGATTTAACCAAGGCGTTGTTTGTTTTTAGGGGTGATGCAGGTGCCGCTTGCGCGGCAAACCAGCACAGGTTCCGCCAACACTTCTGCTGCGGAATCGGAAATATCAGTTCTGGAACTGATTACCTTCCAGGCCTCAAAAGCCATCTTGCGAGAGGTGTTGCCTTCGCTTGTGATCCAGCCCCTGGCTTCAATAAAATCGCCAGCATAGACAGGCGCAAGGAATTCGATGTTGTCGTAGGCCCTGAAGAGCCCTTCATCACCATCACGACGAATCAACAGTTCCGTGGCAACATCACCAAAAAGTTTTGTCAGGAAGGCTCCATCCACAAGGCCGCCACCATAATGGGCGTTTTCTGCACCGATTCTCAAACGAATTACAACTTCAGTCATACCATCTCCTTTAGATTAAAAAAACGCTATATGTTTCAATAAACACATAGCGCTCCATGCAAGTGCATGACAGTATCCTAACTTGGTTAGGCATACCAGGGTGAGGAAGAGGACCCTGCCTGTACCCTTCGGCGACGGATAATTCGGTTCTTCTCCCAGCCCTGGGAACTTACGAAGTCACTACACAATCCGCCGCGCCTCTATTAATACTATTTGATTTTGTCAGGTTAGTGTTCCTGATATGGCGATTATAACTTGGGCGATAATTTTGCGAAAGGGGGCAAATTGTGAATTTAGCCAAATTTCCTGAACCGGATGGTTATACAAACCTGTTACAGCGCGAGAATTGCTGGGCTGACAACAATTGAGTAGGGCAGGGAGTTGGTATAATAGCCCGCGACTATCAGACAAGGAATGAATAATGGCGATTAAGACAAGTGAGAGTGGCACAACATACCGCAACCGGCTGACCAAATCGATCGTTCTGGCTATCCGAAAACTGATGCAAAAGGGGCAGCCAGACCAAGAGAGTCTCGATATGGCCGCGTACGTCGCGCTGGCTTTAGAAAAGATCGAAGAATCGGTGGATTCTAGCGCGCTCGCCTGGGAAAAACGCGACTACTGGCTCAAAGCAGACCGTTTCCGGATGAAGTGGGCCTGGGTGCAGATTTGCCGTCAGACACTGGAGCAGACAATATTGGCGCAGGATTGGGAAAAAATCGCCACAGAATTGATTCAGGTGGCTCAAAAACTGAACGATGTTGAGGTCTCAGAGCGAAACCGCCTGGGTGAGCCCTGGGTGGGTGCCTATGAAGTTTTGGAGAACAGACCAAAGCGGTAGAGGGCATAACCGCCAGGAAGCCTGGCAGGCAGCATTGTCATTGTCATTTTATCCGGATCACACCGCATTGTGGGGCCATAACAAGCAGGGGAGAAGGAAACATAGACAATTTCCTCTTATGGTTACGATAAGTATCATTATCGCAAGCATAGAACCGGCAGTCAACAGGCAGTGGACGGATTAAAATGTCCCTCTCCCTGGTATGTTTCGATTTCTGTGAGTGATTATGGCAGTGAATGTTCGGGGATCACATGGGAAACCATCAGTCACCGATTTTATAATCCGGATTTAAGCCTTGTAAGGATTAAACAACTGTGCACTTGGTTTGTCTTGAAAAAATTTTTGAAAAGATGAACGCTCACCAATGTTTTTTGTTTGAAGATGGATTGAGTGATCATAGAAAAGCCGTTGACAATTTGCGCTGCTCTGACAAGTAGAATTACAGTGTCTTTTCGTTGACAATCCTAAAGAATCATTCTATTTATTGCCGACATTTACAGACGTGATATAGCCCTGCCCTCAGGCATTCTTTGCATTTTTTATGTATAATATGGTTATGATAAGTGATCGGGTAAATTGTATTTATTCTAAATCTATGCGCAACAGAAGGATAAATCAGGCCTAATATGAACATTATTGAAACTATTAAACAGTATCTTAACTCAGTTAAGCTTTCGCGTAGTGCCAACACTTACCGCACCTACACTAACGCGATGAATGTCTTCTCCGATGTGCTGGAAAAAAACGGCCTGAAGCTTGAAGAAGAGAACATCAGCGCATTAAGTGAGGACCCGGTGATCTGGATGGCAACCGCCTTAAAAGACTTCTCTTCAGCCACTGAGCAGGTTTACATGACCGCAACGGTTGGTCTGTACGAATATATCGCCGGCGAGAACTTGGCACAAATCAACCTTCCCCGCGTTCGACTATTGATTAAACAGCGCACGCGCCGGTCTGGTGTGCGCCTGCCCCAGTTTCCCAAGTCTGATATCGAAAAAGTCATCATCCACGCTGAAAATCTGAACAAGCAGTTCACTGAAAACACAACTGAACGTCTGGTCAACCTGCGTGACCGCGCTTTTTTAATCACCCTGGCTGACACGGGATTGCGAGTGCAAGAGGCTTGTAATTTGCGCCGTGGGGACATCGACTGGCACGAAAGCCGAGCGGTAATCATAGGCAAAGGCAACAAGGAGGCTGTCCTGCGTTTTTCTAAACGCAGTCTCAAAACCCTGCTCGATTACCTGCAAGCTCGGGCGGAGCTGGACGGCGTGGGAGGTAAAGCGCTCAAATCACTGCCTTTGTTTGCCAGGCACGACCGTGCTGTCGGCAATAAAATCAAACCAATATCCACCACCACCGGACGGGCCATCGTCAACAACCGGGTAAAAGAATGCCTGGGAGAGGATGCGGTCGGTACCATAACACCCCATTCCTTCCGGCACTACTTTGTCACTACAGTTTTGGGCGGTACCGGCAACCTCAAACTGGCCCAGGTTTTGGCGCGTCATACCAATATCGCCGTAACCCAACGCTATTCACACCTGGCCGATGATGAGCTCGACAAGAAGTACCAGGAAATTTTCGACGATAGCCCCCCACAAGCCTGACCTGAAAGCAGTAACAGGCAAGAGATCTACTTTGGCTTAATTCCTTGAAATGGGCATTGCTCAACGTTACCCCCATCTGGATTTGCTGGTGGTAATATTAACCACTAAACTGCATGTCCATTTGAGGAGTTTATGACCGATTATCGTATCAAGTCTCACCCTATCCTGATCGATGAAAGCGAAGCAACAACACCTTTCTACTGGCAAGAAAAACTTTTTTTTGCAAAACCCAATGAGATGATCTCATCCGCCCTGATGGCTCAGGGTATCCAGGTTTTCCGTCGTCATGTTAAGGACCACAGCCCCCAGGGCATATTTTGTGCTAACGGGCAATGTTCACAGTGCATGGTGATCGCTAACGGTTTGCCGGTCAAAGCCTGCATGACCCCGGTAACCCCAGGAATGAAGATTGAGCCAGCGGACGGTCTGCCTGATTTGCCAGAAAGCTTCGATCCGATCCCGGAGAAAGACCTGTTCCCCCGCTACCACGAGTGTGAGGTACTGATCATCGGCGCCGGCCCAGCCGGCTTATCCGCGGCGATTGAGCTCGGCCAGTTGGGTGTGAATGTCATTCTTGTGGATGACAAGAACCAGTTGGGTGGAAAACTGGTTTTGCAGACTCACCGCTTTTTCGGTTCCTCCGAGGCTGTGCACGCCGGTACCAGGGGTATCGACATTGCCAAAATACTGTCCGACCAGGTTGGGTCACTTCCTTCGGTCGAAATCTGGACGAACTCCACCGCGATTGGCATCTTTGAGGACCACAAAGTTGCTGTTTATCGCGAGCAAAAAGAAAATGTCCATATCAAACCAGAGGCACTCCTGGTTGCCACTGGGGCCAGAGAACGCAGCCTGTCCTTTTCTGGCAATACTCTGCCGGGTGTCTATGGTGCCGGCGCCTTTCAAACCCTGGTAAACCGGGATTTGGTCAGACCCTGCAATAACCTGTTTATCATCGGCGGAGGAAACGTCGGTTTGATTGCGGGTTATCACGCCATTCAGGCGAACATACACGTGGCCGGACTGGTGGAAGCGGCAGCGGAGTGCGGGGGTTACAAAGTCCATAAAGATAAACTGGCGCGTTCTGGCGTCCCGATTTTTACCTCCCACACGGTTGTGGCAGCCAGGGGTCATGAAAAGGTTGAGTCAGTGGTGATCGCCCAGGTGGACGGGAGTTTTCAACCCATCCCAGGTATCGAGAAAGTCTACGATTGCGACACGCTCTTGATCGCAGTTGGGTTGGAACCAGTGAATGAGTTCATCAATATGGCCAAGGTGGTTGGCATGAAGGTCTTCGCCGCTGGAGACGCCAGCGAGATTGCGGAGGCCTCTGCCGCCATCTTCTCGGGAAAAATTGTTGGCAACGAGATCGCCCGGAGTTTAGGTAAGGAGACACCCGAGATCCCCGCCCGTTGGTTTGAGACTGAACAAATTCTTAAGTCCAGGCCGGGCATAACCGTTGCTGAAAGGTATATCGATCAACTTGAGGGAGTTTTTCCAGTATTTCATTGCACACAGGAAATCCCCTGTAACCCGTGTTCCACGGTCTGTCCAAGGGATCTGATCTTCATTGACGAAGCTGACATCCGCAACCTGCCCCATTTTGATGAAAACCGGGCTGAAGAATGTATTGCCTGCGGACGCTGTGTGGCTGTTTGTCCGGGCTTGGCCATCAGTCTGGTCGATTTCCGCAAGCGCAGCCAGACGGCCCTGGTGAGCCTTCCGGTCGAGCAGGCAACTGCCGGGATTGCCATCGGAAACCTGATAGAAGTGACCGATACTGACGGACGGTCACTTGGCGAGTTTAAAATTGAAAGAATAAAAACAGTCCCAGGATACAAAAACGGGACTCGTCTGCTCAGCATTGAAGTGCCTACAAAAATCGCAAAGAGCGTGGCTGGTTTTCGCGTGATTCCGACCAGCCAGTCAAAACCTTTTGAACCCGAATCAGAAATGCCCCAAAATCTGGATGATGACGCCTACATTTGCCGCTGTGAACGCATCACCGCCGGTGAAATCAGAAAGCTGATCAGAGCCGGCATCAGGGATATCAACCAGATAAAGGCGGTCACCCACGCCAGCATGGGCTCTTGTGGGGGCAAAACCTGCCTGAACCTGATAAAGCGCATGTTTGTGGCTGAGGGCGTAGCCTTATCCGAAGTCAGCGACCCTCCGGTTCGACCGGTCTTTGTTGAGGTGCCAGTTAAAGATTTTATCGAGGAATCATCTGAAGGAACGGGTAACCTGCAATGAGACTGGATAAAACTTATGATGCGATAATTGCTGGGGCTGGTTCGATTGGAACACCAACCGCTCTCTACCTGGCTCAAGCGGGGCTCAAAGTTTTGGTTTTGGAAGCCATGGCAAGCCCCGGTCAGGCTTCAAACAAGCACGCAATTGGTGGTATTCGCGCCACGCACTCTGACCCATCAAAGATATATTTATGCTCAAATTCGATTGAAATCTTTTCCTCCTGGAAAGAGACCTACGGCGATGATATTGACTGGCGCTCAGGAGGCTACAATTTTGTTGCCTACCAGCCTGAAATAGAAACGACTCTCAAGAGCTTATTAGAATTACAACGATCGCTTGGTTTGAACATCGATTGGATAGAAAGAGATCAAAACCTCGAAATCGCGCCCCATCTCAACCCGCGAGGATTGCGCGGAGGGACCTTTTCGCCAGGCGACGGCAGCGCTTCGCCTTTGAAGGCTGCCTTTGCTTTCTGGCAGCGAGCTCAACTGGAAGGCGCAGAATTTCATTTCAACGAAGCTGTGACTGAGATCATTGTCGAAGGCAACCGCATACAAGGAGTTCGAACCAAACAGGGCGTTTACGCTTGCAAGACCTTCATCAACACAGCCGGAGGCTGGGCCCGCCAGATCTCACAAATGGTTGGCGTCGACCTGCCGATTGAGCCTGACGCTCATGAGGCAGGCATTACGGAACCGGTGCAGCCCATGTTCGCGGCCATGGTTGTTGATATCCGTCACTGCCCGGGGTCAAGCAATTTTTATTTTTATCAGCATCCAACCGGTAAAATCATTTTCTGCCTGACCCCTGAACCCCAAATCTGGGGCAACCTGACTCAAAACACCAGTTCCTTTCTGCCGCAATCCTGCAGGCGGTTGGTGGACCTTATGCCCATTCTGGGAAATATCCGTGTGCGCCGAACCTGGCGGGGCACCTACCCCATGACTCCGGATGGCAACCCGATTGTTGGTCCGGTAGATGGGATTGAAGGTTACCTGATCGCGGCAGGTACCTGTGGGCAAGGGTTTATGCTTGGACCTGGCGTGGGAAAACTCCTGACCAATACTATCACCGGGGATTTAAGCCCAATTGAAGGTGCCTGCTTGCGCAATCTGCGCTATGATCGGGGGTTCGAGAGCAAAGAAATGCTTAAATAGACCCGGAAAATCTGCGCCTTAAAACAGGATTAGAACACATGTAGACCACAACAGCCTGCGGTTCTTTTCTATCACCGAATAAGCCAACTTTAGTTTGGAAAGAATTTTTGATTTTGTGCGGGGTACGAAAGAAGTCGGCGCAACAAAATCTCATCGGTACAGAACGATCCCGATTTAAACCTCCCGTTTTTGGCTTACAATTAGCACAACATCATGGATATTCAA
>CAZHXQ010000054.1:0-12650 GCA_964536465.1 uncultured Anaerolineaceae bacterium | reverse complement strand
ATTGAGGTAGATCAAAACAATTTCGGCTTGTTTTTCGTCATCAATAAAGTGCTCAAGCCCCATGGAGGCGTTAGCGATTTTGTCGACCAGCGCCGTAGCCACCCAGGATATATAATTAAATTCATTCCAGCGCGTCAGATTACTCAGTGAAGACAACGAGCTGTCAAAGCAAACAGCTGAAGAAGTGACCAAAATGGCCAGGGTCACAAACAGCAGCAGCAGTTTAAAATACTGGCCCGCAATGCGGCAGGGCTTGCCCAATTTCATAGTGGCTAAATTGTACCCACTATCCAAAAGGATAGATAATCTATGGCGACAGTCCAGGCTTATGCTTAGAATTGAATGTAGTAACTACGCTGTATAATCAGGTGGTAGTTTTTAGTATGAAAGTGAGTCAATTATGAATTCTGATAAGTCTTTTCCGATCATCGCGACAGTAGCCATTGTGCTGATTTTATGCCTGTGCTGTCTTTGTCTGGCAGCCGCAGGTGTCATGGTGGTAAGTTCTGGTTTTTTCACCAGCCAGATTGATACTTCCTTTGAAACACCCCTTACTGATATCTGGACCAGCGACCCGGAACCAAATGCAACGCTTGACCCTCAAACCATTGACCTCCTGCCCGTAGAACTGGAACAGGCGCAGGATTCTCTGCGGATTCTTAATGAAAATATCGTACCTATCAACGATCCCATCGACCTTGTCAGCAGGCTGGGTGGTAAACCAGACGTTTCAAGCGTTTTGATCGACGAGAACGCGCCCTATGCGGTCGGTGCCAAAAAAGAGTTTTGGGTCACCAACACGGACACCAATGAGAATTTCAAGATCCCTGCCACCCTGCAGTATCTCGGGGATAACCTATATTTCTGGATTCAGGACAATGTCCGGTTTGATCGGTCTGACCTCAACGAGTTAGCCAGCACCTTTGACCAGGAAATTATCCCCACCAATCGCGAGTTCTTCGGCAGGGAGTGGAACCCGGGCGTAGACGGAGACCCCCGTTTCTATGTTTTGTACGCCAAAGGTCTTGGACGCAGTCTGGCGGGTTATTATTCTTCAGCCGACCAGCTTCACCCTGATGCCCATCCCTTCTCAAATGCGCATGAGATGTTTTTGATCAGCGCGGATAACGTGCCTCTGGATGATCCCTATATCTACGGCACAATGGCACACGAATTCCAGCATATGATCCACTGGTATCAGGATAAAAACGAGGAGACCTGGGTCAATGAAGGGTTCTCAATGCTGGCAGAACACGTCAACGGCTATGACGCCGGCGGGTTTGACTGGGGATATCTGCGCAATACGGATTTGCAGTTAAACGATTGGGGTGATGACACCGGTCAGAACGGACCTCACTACGGTGCCAGTTTTCTATTCATGGTCTACTTCCTAGACCGCTTCGGCGATAATGCCACCAAGTCGCTGGTCAGCCACGATGAGAACGGTTTTGCCAGTCTCGACGAGGTTTTCCTGGATCTGGATATTTTAAACCCAACCACCGACTTGCCTTATACTGGCACCCAATTCTTTGCGGATTGGGCGGTCGCCAACATGCTGCAGAATTCCGGAATCGAAGCACAGCGCTTTGACTACCTCAGTTACTCTCCCTTCTCAGTGAATATAACTTCCACCATTTATGATTGCCCTGACACCATTTCAGCAGATGTCTATCAATATGGCGTCGATTACGTCACGCTCGCCTGTCCCGGCTCACACACGTTGGAGTTCACCGGCAGCGAAGTGGTCAGTTTGATGCCTTTCTCTAGCCCGAGTTCGGGCGAATATTATTTCTGGTCGAACATGGGCGATGAATCGAACATGCGTCTGACGCGTGAATTCGATTTGACCGAAATTAACGGCACGGCAGAACTGAGATTCAAGACATGGTATGACCTCGAAGAAGATTACGATTACGTTTACGTCTCTGCCACCAGCGATGGCGTTAACTGGGAAATTTTGGATTCACAAAATTGCACCAGCGCCAACCCCTCCGGTAACAGTTATGGATGCGGCTGGAACGGCAGGAGCGCTGGCTGGATCAATGAAGTGGTTGACCTTTCTGATTTTATCGGAAAAAATGTGACCGTTCGCTTTGACTATGTCACCGATGCTGCCGTCAATGGTAAGGGAATGAGCATCGATGACATCCGGCTTGACGCCATTGGCTATTCATCTGACCTCGAGCAGGATGATGGCGGATGGGAGGCGGAAGGCTTTGTGCGTGTCCAAAACAGTCTGCCGCAATCTTTCGCCGTCAGCGTGGTCCGCTATGGCAACCCCCCTACGGTGAAGCAGTATCAGCTGGCTGCTGGTGAAAAACTAACCCTGGAAATCGAAATTGAGAACGCAAACGATGAGGTTACCCTGGTAATTTCTGGCACAACCCCTGTCACACGAGAGAAGGCCAGATATCAAATTGATATACGCTGATCGTTCAACTTAAAGAATTAAGCGGTCGTACAGACCGCTTTTTTTATTGCAGACTTGGGACTAAAGATCCGCTATAGCGTCTACCAAATTGTCATAGGTGGGGAAATAAGGCAGAATCCCGATCAGCTCCATGGAACTGCGCACATTCTCGTTCAGACCTGCCAGCACGATCTCACCGCTGCCACCTTTCTGCAGTTCTTTGTAAGCCCGGATTATGGCCCACCAACCGGCGCTGGATACAAAAGTTACCTCAGACATATCCATCACAATTGTCTTTTTGTCCTGAATCAGCTCGGTCAGAATTTTTTCGACTTCAGGTGCAGTCGCGCTGTCTATTCGACCGGCTGTTTTTACCACTTTGCAACGCTTGTAATCACTAACTTTAAAATCCATGCTCACAACCTCCAGTTTATTATCCAAATTATAACATTGTCTTTCGTGTAGTAGCAGATTAAAGCATTGTTTTTGGGCCACGCTATCGGGAAACGCCCGCTGTTACCCGCCGCCAACAACTGCAACTGGGAGCCAGGCAGCAGACTCGGCTCAACTGACTGGCATCGCCAAATTTCTTTGGATTTCGCACCCAAACGAAAACATTCTCCAGTCAGGTATAATAACGCACTATGAAATACCACATCTGGACAGAAGGCTGTCAAATGAACGTCGCAGACAGCGACCGCCTCGCGCGTGCGTTCGGCACGCTGGGGCTTCAGGAAACCGACGACGCGGCGCAGGCGGGCATGATCATCCTCAATACCTGTGTCGTCAGACAAAGTGCCGAAGACCGCGCCCTGGGTCGTCTCAATTCTCTGCGCCCGCTTAAAACCGAAAACCCGAACCTGATCATTGGCCTGATGGGTTGTCTTGTGGGGATTAAGGGCAACGCAGCCATGGAAAAACGATATCCCTGGGTCGATATTTTTGCCGCTCCTTCAGATCCCGAACCCTTCCTGCGCTTCCTGGAAAACCGGATCGAAATTGAGGATTCCGAGTCCTGGCGCAGACAAGTTGATCAAGTCCTGGATGCCGAATTTGGCGTGACCACCACGGCCCGACACACGGTCTCCGAAAATCTGCCGATCGTGCTGGGGTGCTCTCACGCTTGCGCATACTGCGTGATTCCAGGCCGACGTGGCAGAGAAAGAAGCCGCGACCCAAAAAAAATACTTGCTGAAGCCCAGGTGATGGTCGACCACGGCGCCAGAGAACTTGTTTTGCTCGGGCAAATAGTCGACCGCTACGGGCTCGATCTCGAAGAAGAGACCCGTCTGTCACAATTACTGGCGGAACTCTCCCAAATTGAGGGGCTGAAACGCATTCGCTTCCTGACCTCACATCCGGGCTGGATGACTGAAGAGTTGATCGAGGCAGTGGCCCTTTTACCGAAGGTTATGCCGCACATCGAGGTGCCTGTCCAGGCTGGGGATGATGAAATCCTGAAGATGATGCGCCGTGGCTATACTAACCAGCAATACCGCGACCTGGTTCAGCTCATCCGTAAGATCATCCCGGATGTCTCCATCGGCACAGACATCATCGTTGGTTTTCCTGGGGAAAGCGAGGCTGCTTTTGAGGAAACCTACCGACTCCTGGAAGACCTGCGGCTGGATGTCGCCCACCTGGCGCGCTATTCTCCCCGCCCCAACACCTATTCCGCCAGGTTTTTGCCCGATGATGTACCCGCGGAAGAAAAAATGCGTCGTTTCCGGGCACTCGAAGACCTGCAGAAGCAGATAGTGGGCGAGATCAATAAAAAATTTGTGGGTCAGTTGCAGCCGGTATTGTTTGAAGGCAAATCAAAAGCTCGTTGGAGGGGACGCACGCCCACCAACAGACTGGTTTTTGTTGAAAATCCCGCTGACCTGACCGGTCAGATCAGGGATGTCCGCATCACCTGGGCCGGTCCCTGGTCCATGGTCGGCGAATTGGACTGACACGAATTAAAATTGCTTGTCAGGATAGTCACACAGGTCCAGCACCGGACAATTGGCACATTTCGGCTTCCTTGCCTGGCAAAACTGCCTCCCCAGGGTGATCAGATTTAAGTGAAGGTGACCAAAGTCAGCCGGATTACCAATCGACTCCAGGTAGGTGTGTGTTTTCTCGACACTTAACTTGAGGGGCCGCAGACCGATCCTTCCGCTGACGCGATAAACATGAGTATCCACCGGGAATGCCGGCATCCCCAAAGAAAAAACCATCACGATTGCGGCAGTTTTGGGGCCCACGCCCTTGAGGCTGACCAACCAGTTGCGGGCCTCCTCCACGTTGAGGTCTTTTAACCAATCCAGATCGATTCGCCCATTTCTTTCGCTTATGGTTTGCAGCGCGGCCTGAATATTGGGACCCTTTTGCTGGGCCAGCCCGGCGATGCGGATAGTATCCTGTAATTCTTCCGGGTCCGCATCCCGCACCTCTTCCCATGAACCGTAACGTTCTTTCAAGGCGCCGAAGGCTTGGTCCCGATTGATATCATTGGTATTTTGGGAGAGAATAGTGCAAACCAGCTCATCCACGGCTGGCATTAGCTCGTGCCATTCAGGCTCTCCATAATAGTCGAACAACCTGCGGCTGACCTGAGCAAGCTTTTTGCCGCGGGCAAGGTCTGCGTCAGTAAGTTCCATGTTTCAGGCGAAAAACTGGATTGGTCTCGCCAGTCGGACATTGCCCACCTCAATGCCCCTGAAGTTCCTGATCACTGGCTGATTAAAGTCCGCAAACGCATCCGATTCCATCTCTTCTACAAAGCCCAGTGCCTTCATAAGCTCGACAATGACCAGGTGTGTCGCCCTTCGGTTGAGATCGCCATCGGCAATTTTGAAGGCGATGCCGAGCCCTTTGGAGCCCTGCCCCAACTCTCCAGGTTTGATGCCAATCATCTGGTATCCTTCAGCGCCGCCCTTTGCGATCACTTTCCCTGCCATCACATCCATCAACGTGCTGTCTACACGCTCTGGCCCGGCTACCATGTAGGGGTGAGCTGTCATAGCCTGGCTGATCCTGTGGCAGGCATCCTGCCGCCCTTCATCTAACTCCGTCGGGTCAACCAGTCGCGCGCTCGCCCAGGCGAAACTGCTCAGGGGCATCGCGTAAACCGGCGCGCTGCAGCCGTCCACCCCGAAAAGCATATCATCCCGATGGATCCCACACATGGAAGCCACTGCCTCGCGGATATTTTGCTGGACCAGGTGCACGGGTGTCAAATAGTCATCCAGGCTCTGCTCCAGCAGTTTGGCCTGAGCGAGCATGCCGCTGTGCTTACCGGAGCAATTATGGCGGAAAGCATCGGGCTCTTCGCCGCGGGAACGCATCTCAAAACTGGTTTTCTTGTCCGAAGGCCAATGCACACCGCATTGTAGATCACTCAACTTCAAACCTACCTTTTGATGAATCGATTTAAGAACCTGCACGTGTTCATCTGTGCCAGTATGGGATGAACAGATCACTGCCAGTTCTTCTTCCGTCAGCCCGTAAGTCTCAATCCCACCGTTTTCAACCAGGGGGAGCGCCTGGAAAGGTTTCATCGAACTGCGCGGAAAACTGACCATATCAGGGTTACCGTAAGCAGCCAAAAGCTTACCTTCCGAATCGACCGCTGCCAGCGCGCCCAGGTGAACACTCTCAACAATACCTCCTCTGGTCAATTCGACCAGAGGTTCAAACCCTGCGCATACATCCATTATTCACCTTTCTCGCGAATATTGAGCTCATAAAACTTAGAGATGCCCCAGTGCAGTCGATTGTAGAACAGTTCGCTGTTAAAGAGGTCCACTTCGCCATTTTTAGCCTGTATCTGGGGAATCTGAGCATACCACTCATCCAGCGGCGCGCCATTTTCTGTTAAGCATTCGAATGTTTTGTGAATAAAAGCAACCATTTTTGTCATCTTTTTGATCTGTTCTCTACTAACCAGACCGCTGCGGGAGGATACCACCTGGTAATCTTTGTACATACTGGAGGCAAGCAGCTCAAGCTCGTCTACCCAAATCTTTGGGTTGGCGTAGGCCAGAAAGGGAGGTTGCTCTGCTATCACGGTGTCACCTACGAAGATCGTCTTCCGCTCTGGAATTGCCGCCCAAATACCAGCATAATTGGACCCCGGGTGGTGTTCGAGGTCGATCTGCAGATCCTCCAGGTGCAGGCTGAGCTGCAAGTCAAAGATGATTTCAGGGGGGAGCATGCGGTTGTTGCTGCTCACCTGGTCCATATTTTCTGTTTGAGATGGGCTCTCGTCGGCAGTCCTGACCGCATTGGTACGGTTGCGAATCGGAGAAATCGCTTCAGAATGCGCGACAATAACACTATCCGACCCCCTCAAGCTGAGCAGACGGTCATAGTTTGTGTCCAGCACGATCAGATAGCGCGGTTTACCCACGTCAAGACGAGCGGTCGAGCCTTTCCACGAACCGCTTTCCCCATGCCATTGTGGCGCGTCGATTAAAACGGTTTCTTTCCGGTTGCGAATCAGGCCAATGATCAACCCAATTGAGTTCTGGTCAATATATACATTCGAAGCAATTTCTTGCATAACTTACCTCCGGGTTGAGAAATTATAGTCAATGCGTCTGAAATTATCCACCGACAATTATGGCTCACAAGCCGGGCTCGACTTTGGAGCGGTCAAAGCGTTTAAGGGCATACCAAAGTAGGCCGAAGGGTCGAGCGTGTTCTCAATGTGCAGTTCGTTGAGATAATTCCCCTCACCATCGTCTTTGACAATAGAAATGTGCAGGTGAATGCCAGTCGGAGAACCAGGATAGCCTGAATAATTGCCTTGATAACCAAGCAGCTGCCCTTGCTTTACAGGAAGTTCCTCCGCCCCCATCGGGAAGGTCGGTTCAATCAATGAGTTGCCTTCGGGGTCAGCCAGATGGGTCATATAGACCCAAATCTGTCGTCCGGGCTCAAGGGGGTCTTCCGGGATTCGCAGGATGAGGCTCGCTTTCCAACCCTCTTCGCGGGTCAGGTAACTGTCATAAGGGGCATAGACCGGCGTCTGTCCGACCTGGTTTCCACCAAAGATATCCAGACCTGTATGAAGCTTCAAGGGAGTAAAGGAGTCCTGGTAAAGATAGCCGATGAAACCGTGGGTCGGCAGCAAAAAAGGGGCATCGCCACAGCGTGAAAGTGCTTCTAATTCCCAATCGCGGTGCCTTTCAGGCTCGCGAATATAGTCAAAGACAGCTTTATTGCGGCCATCTGCCCAGGTGCGGATGTAAGCAGTCAGCTTTCTACCAAACAATACGGCCAAAACAATGCTGCCCAATGCCATCACTGTGATCAGGATCATGAGAGTCTTTGTGCTTTTCTTGTTCATTCGCCTGATTATAAACGAACTCCACTTGCAGCCTTCAAGTGCTCTTCCTTTCTTGCATGCTCCCATTAACTCCCGGACAATCCGACACCGAAGGTGCTCAGGCTGAGAATTCTCCCAAAAAATAAGGTCGCATAACCTTCGTAGAAGGTCTGGGTGGAAAGTGTGGTAGGCCTCGTTATATAATACACATAGGTATTGGAACTAATCACAACCTTTATACGTCCTATTCTATAAACAAGCATAATTACCCAATAAACAAGTAAAGGAGCGGTAATGAAAACGAAACGAATATTTGCAATTCTTTTGGCCATTGCTTTGCTGTTACCTGCGATTTTTAGCTACAGTCAAGTACAGGCCTCCTATCCAAGTTTCACCATTTCTAAAGTGAAGATGGATGAAACGGTAACACTATTGACCAGGGACATGCCCAAGGACTACGATTTTAAGGTCCTGCTGGGTGAATATAACACCAGAGGTGTGGATGGCATTGAAGTAGCCCTGTTCGACTCTGGAAGCGGTGGCTCATTTGAGGTAACCGTCGATATTCCCGCGGCACTGAAAGGCCGTGCCATGATTTCCGTCCGTATCGAAAGCCTGACCGGTGGTTATTATTATTACAACTGGTTCTGGAACGACAAAGACAACGGTACCTGGCCGGGTGGCAAACCTCCGGTCTCAACCCAACCTCCTGCTGCGGTGGTATACCCCACCTTCAGCATCAAGGCGGTTGACGCCGGCAGTACCGTCACCATCCTTGCCAAAGACTTTCCCAAAAATCACCAATGGGTAGTCCGCATGGGCAAAAATGGAACCCGCGGCATTGGCGGGATTGTCGCTGCTGAGGTGACCTCCAGTGATACTGGCTCATTCGAAGCAACCTTCACCATCCCGGCGGAACTGGCCTCTGAAAATATCATCGCCATCCGGTTGGATGCCAAAACCGGCGGCTGGTATACCTACAACTGGTTCTACAACAAGAGCTACACACCCCCTGTCACAGAACCAACACCAGCGCCAACCCCGTCACCAGCTGTCAAATATCCGACCTTCAGCATTGCCGCTGTTGAGAAGGACAAAAATGTGACTGTCAGCGGGATCAATTTCCCAGCCAACACGGAATTCACAGTCTTGATGGGCAAGATGTGGACCCAGGGCATCAACGGCATCACAGTCGCAGAATTTAACACTGGTACCGGCGGCAGCATCACAGCTACCTTCGACATCCCGGCAGAATTAACAGGTCTGGACCGAATCGCTATTCGGCTGCAGGCCAAGACCGGTGGTTGGTTTGCCTACAACTGGTTCTGGAACTCGACTGCAAACAAGTAGCTTTTGATCTTGTTCTATCCTAAAAAAACCCACCGCTTAAAATCCGGTGGGTTTCTATCCTTAACTTTAAGCCTGAAACTTTCTGTAATTGCCTGCTTCATCCAAAGCACGATTCATGGTATCATTCGGCTGACATGAACAACAAGATTACTATCATCGAAGGTCCTACACCTGAATTCCAGGTCGTCTCTGAAGACAACTTCAACGACGGTTCGCTCAACTGGGTCACCGGCGTTCTTGAAGGTCCTTTCCTCTTCGAGACTGCTTTTACCAACGTGCGCACTTTTGATTCACAAAAGCTGCTGGAACGCTGTAAGGACGCCTGGTCCGCCAAACAGACCATGTACCTTGAATATAAAGATCGCATCGGTCTTCGTAAAGAAGACCCGATCATCGCTGCCCGTGCGGTAACCGTAGAAGATGGCGATATGCTTCTCTTGTGGGTTCGCAGAAACCTCTCTCTCGAAGAGAGCGAAGAATATGAAGACGATTCGGATGTGCCTTTTTAAGTAAGACCCGATCCGGTTGTGCAAACCGTGTCTGGGCTGGAAATTGAACTGAATAATCGAACGATGGGACTGAGCGCGCTAAAGGGCTCGGTCCTTATGTTTTATTTCAGGCTTCTCGTACTTGTAACAGTCTCTGCACGCCGTGAGTCTCAGTTCAGTTGGCAGTCCATAAACGCGCATAAGCGATAGAAATTCTGATACAACACAAAAAACCACCTTACGGTGGTTTTTTTGTACCCCAGGAGGGAATCGAACCCCCAACCTAGGCGTTAGGAGTGCCTCGCTCTGTCCATTGAGCCACTGGGGCAGGTCCTCGATTATACCATCTCTATGGCAGATAATCCCAGGGGTTGACCGGCATATTGGCATAGCGGATCTCAAAGTGCAGGTGCGGACCAGTCGAATTTCCAGTGGTTCCAGCCAATCCGATCACACTACCCTGGAAAACATTCTCTCCACAGCTGACATGCACCTTATCAAGGTGTTCGTAAAGGGTAGTGTAACCATTGCCATGGTCAATCACCACAAAATTACCATACCCCCCGTTCATCCATCCGGCATAGACAACCGTGCCGCTGTCGGCGGCAAAAAGCTGCGAACCGCTGCCCGCGCCAATATCGACGCCGTTATGTCCGGGTCCGAAATCGTTACCGGTCAGATAGTGCACGGCGGAGGGCCAGATGAAGAAACCGTTGCCAAAGAGCCCAACAAAATCGATCTGGCACGCCCCCGGGCCATTCCAACCACTGATCAGCCGCCCCTCAGCGTCGCGCGTGACCGCCGCGAAACTGATTGGGACAAGCTCACGCCGTCCTCCAGGAACCATCACCTGGGTGCCGGGCTCAATCTTCGGATTAGAGAGGTCGAGATCATTGCCAATAAAGAGCAAAATATCCTGGATTTCCGCGCCGTAACGCGACGCCACCGAGCTGAGCGTGTCCTTGCTGCGCCAGGTGTGATAAATACCGTTCACCGGCGGAATCGCAATCACCTGTCCGACCATCAGGTTATCTGATTTATCCTGCAGCACGTCATAGTTGGCGAACAGTATCGATTCGATTTCAACGTTGTAAGTTTGAGCCAGCGCCCAAATGGAATCGCCACTGACCACGGTATGATAGATCATTTCGAGGCGCGAGTTAGCCTGCCCTTCGGTATAAAGGTTCTGGTCTCGGGTCAATTCGTTCTCGAGATCGTTGCCGACGAAGGCGGGCAGATTTGCATCGCTCTCAGCCGCAGTAAAATCAACCGTTGCAATGGGCACAGGCTGATTGTAAATCTCCATCGATTTGGCAATTCTCGGCTGCCAAAACAACATGGTCAGCAAGCCAAGGCTGATCATGATGGCGATAACCCAGCTGGCAACGGTGACCACCAGCTCGCGGTTGGGATTTCCGGATTCTTTTTTTTCTTCAGTCATTTTCGATCCAATGGCTTTTATATACTACATATCCGCGAGATTTTCCAGGAACTCTACATTAGATTTGGTCTTTTCCATTCTCTGCAGGATGGCTTCGGTGGCCACAGCGGTATCCATGCCCGCCCCCTGGGGAGGGTTCGCGACCATCTGCAGGTACATCCTGCGCATCAGCCAGACACGTTGCAAAACTTCGGGAGGCAGCAAGAGATCTTCCCTGCGGGTTGAAGACTTTTCAATATCAATCGCGGGGAAAATGCGCCTCTCCTGCAGGCGACGAGAAAGAATCATCTCCATGTTGCCGGTGCCTTTGAACTCTTCATAGACAACATCATCCAGCCTGGAGCCAGTATCGACCAATGCGGTGGCGATAATGGTCAGACTGCCGCCAAATTCCAGATTTCGGGCCGCGCCAAAGAATCGTTTGGGAGGATAGAGCGCTGAAGGGTCCATACCACCGCTCAAGGTACGGCCAGAGGGATTGACCACCATGTTATAAGCGCGCGCGAGGCGGGTGAGAGAATCCATCAGGATGACCACGTCCAGCCCGTTTTCAACCAGCCTCTTGGCTCTTTCAAGCGAAACCTCAGCCATGCGCACGTGTGCCTGGACAGGTTCGTCAAAGGTGCTGGAAATAACCTCTGCTTCCACCGAACGATCCATATCCGTAACCTCTTCCGGACGTTCACCAATCAGAGACATGATCTGCCTCACTTCAGGATGATTGCTGCTGATCGCATTTGCGATGTCCTTGAGGATGCCGGTTTTACCTGCTTTTGGGGGGGAGACAATCATCGCGCGCTGACCACCACCAATTGGCGCAACCAGGTTAATCATTCTGGTAGAAAGGTTCTTGGGGTCATATTCAAGATCGAGCAGTTTTTCAGGGAAAATTGGCGTCAATGACTCAAATTTTGGCCTTTTGCGGGCTTCATCCGGGGTTAACCCGTTGATCGATTCGACCTTCAGCAGCCCTTGATGGCGTTCTGACTCCCGGGGGGGTCGAACATTGCCAATCACCAGATCACCCGACCGCAGTTCGTAGCGGCGCAGTTGGGCCTGCGAAACGTAGACATCGTCCGGCCCAATACGATAATTACTGCGCAGGAAGCCAATGCCTTCGTTCATAATCTCAAGGACGCCGCCGCTCATTTCAATACCTTCGGCTTCGGCTAATGCCTGCGAGATCTTAACGATTAATCCGTCTCTTTTAATCCGATTGACATTTTCGACGTTGAGGTCCTGGGCAATTTTCTTTAATTCTTTATTTGTTTTTTTCTCTAGTTCAATAATTTCCATTTGAGCAAATCTCTTTCCTTTACCATGCGCTGAGAATACCTACCCATTTTTCCTTAACAATCTAATGGCATCGGCACGACTTGAAGTCTGAATATTGTCCATAGTTTTAAAAGGTGACAGTGTGAATGGGGATACCCCGGTGATTCTGGTTAACTGTTTGTGAATTGTCTTTGATTATATCATTTTTCCCTGATCACGCAAGCGTGTACAGGTCATTCCAGGCATAGTCAAATCAAGCTTGCAAGGAAAACAGAGAGTCTGACGACTCTCTGTTTTCTCAATATCTTTCGAATATCTATTTTTTCTCAACGCAGGGCAGGAAGATAAACTGATCGAGCACAGGTTCTT
>CAZHXQ010000053.1:10932-13076 GCA_964536465.1 uncultured Anaerolineaceae bacterium | reverse complement strand
GGTATAATTTGATTTACTAAGCGGGTTCTGGTGAGATCGGTGCCCCATTTTCAATACAAGAACATAAGGAGAATCATGCAGCCAAACACTCCATTCGAGGAAGAAGCAATCAACGCTATTCGTTTTCTATCCGCAGACGCGGTTCAAAAGGCTGATTCAGGTCATGCCGGGCAGCCGATGGGTTCCGCGGCGATCGCCTACACTCTGGTCAGCAAACACATGAAATTCAACCCCGCCAACCCTAAATGGGCAGACCGCGACCGGTTTATCCTTTCAGCAGGGCACGGGTCCATGCTCTTGTACAGTCTCTTTTACCTGACTGGTTATGAAGAAATGACTATGGACCAACTAAAGCAGTTTCGCAGGCCTAACAGCTTGACTCCTGGTCACCCGGAATATGGCCATACCGCGGGAGTGGAAACCACCACGGGTCCATTGGGGCAGGGGTTAGCGGCAGCGGTTGGCATGGCAATCGCAGAGGCACACCTGGCTGCGGTGTATAACACCGAAGAAAACAAGATTGTCGATCATTACACTTACGTGATTGCGAGTGATGGTGACCTGATGGAAGGGATAACCGCTGAAGCGTCCTCTCTGGCTGGGCACCTTTCTTTGGGCAAGCTGATCTGCTTCTACGATGACAACCGCGTGACCATCGATGGCGGCACGGATATCACCTTTACCGAAGACCGCGCGAAACGTTATGAGGCTTATGGCTGGCAGGTCTTACATGTGGAAGATGGCAATAACGTCGCTGAAATTGATCGGGCCATCATCCAGGCCAAAGCAGATCCGCGACCTTCGATGATTCTTTGCCGAACTGAATTGGGATATGGCTACCCAACCTGGGGAGGGCTCTCAATAGCCCATTCTGGCATACCAAGCGACGAGGAATTGGCTGGTGCCAAGAAAGCGCTGGGATATCCGGTTGAACCCAAGTTTTATGTCAGCGATGAAGTGCTTGCCCACTATCGCCAGGCACTGGATAAGGGGAAAAAAGCCGAAAACGACTGGAAGACCCGGCTGGATAATTACTCTATTAAAAATCCTGACAAAGCAAGCCAATTCAAACGAATCATGGAGGGTAAGTTGCCCGAAAATTGGCAAGAGGTCCTGCCAAAATTTGAAACCAACCCGAAAGGGCTGGCGACACGTTCTGCTTCCAATACCATTATCAACGCTTTGGCGGGAGTGTTGCCCGAAATGGTAGGTGGCTCGGCTGACCTGAGCGGTTCGAACTCCACCGCGATTAAAAACACAGCCCTTCTTCAGAAAGAAAGTTATGAGGGCCGCAATATTGCCTACGGTGTGCGCGAGCATGCCATGGGTGCCATTAATAATGGCCTGAATCAACATGGTGGGTTTATTTCCTTCGTAGCAACATTCTTAATCTTTTCGGACTACCTGCGCCCGGCACTTCGCCTTTCAGCGCTTTCGGATACCGGCAGCATCTGGGTCTTTTCGCATGACAGTTTTTGTCTGGGGCAAGACGGCCCCACTCATCAACCGATTGAACACCTGAGCAGTCTGCGGGCCATGCCGAACTTGGTGACTTTACGCCCAGCAGACGCAAATGAGACCGCCTTTGCCTGGAAGGTCGCTATCGAGCGCCGTCACGCGCCAACGGTGCTGGCGCTGACACGTCAGGCTGTGCCAACCTTAGACCGAGAAAAATATGCAAGCGCCAGCGGCACAGAGCAGGGCGCATACGTGATGGCAGACCTGGGCTCCAAGCCCGTGAGACTGGTTTTGATGGCGACCGGTTCGGAGGTTGAATTGATTGTGAAAGCAGCCGAAACGCTGGCCAAAGAAGGCGTCGGCGTGCGTGTCATTTCCATGCCCAGCTGGGAATTGTTTGAGATGCAACCGGAGAGTTACCAAAATGAAGTCATGCTGCCTGAAATCAAAGCGCGGCTTGCTGTTGAAGCCGCGACCAGCCTGGGCTGGCATAAATGGGTGGGACCGGAAGGAAAGATGATCACGCTTGACCGCTTTGGTGCCAGTGCCCCCAATGATTTCTTATTCAAGGAATTTGGCTTCACAGTGGAGAACGTGCTGCAGAAATGCCGCCAATTGTTGGCTGAATAATAAAGGTTAAGTACGTTAAGTTGACAATCAGGGCGGCGAACAGCCGCCCGATTGTT
>CAZHXQ010000053.1:2731-10922 GCA_964536465.1 uncultured Anaerolineaceae bacterium | reverse complement strand
GTTTTCTTCTCAACTATAAATATGGTTGACGCTTGTAATCAGCCGCTACATTTAAGAAGCCTCACAGGCCCTTCGCCTATTTGGTGGCTTAATCCCGTTCTCCTGTTTCGACATATCGGACTAACTCACCCACGCTCATCTCTTTGATACCAAGCTTTTCAACGGTACGACCTTTGCGTCGGTAATCTGTGCCGTGGACGAAGCAAGCCAGGTTGATAATGCTGTTGATCCCGTTTACCGAGACCCCGTAGGTGCTGCCAAAGGAGGCTATTGGCACCAGGCTCATCGGGATTTCTTCAGTGATATAACGATGGTTAAGCGTTCCTGGCGCCCGGATGCCGTAGTAGCCGGTCTGATTGTGCATGGCTTCGTGCAGATCACTACCCGTGGCATTGTAAGCCAGCTGCAACCACTCCAGCGCCGTTCTGGCTTTCAATCCAATGGCGGAGGCGACCGTGACGCGCTCGCGGTCGAGCACCTCCAGCACCTTGGCGACCGAGGGGGTGACCCCGTCGACATAAAACTGGAAATCGCCAGAGGTGGCCTCGATCCAGCCGGCGTTCAACAGGGCCAGAGCCGGATGAAAGATGGCGCCCATGTTGTTGAGTCCGGTTTGCAAGACATTTTTGCCGTCTATAAACTGCGGCAAGACAGGTTGAATGGCCTGCAGCACTTCTTCCGTGCGAGTGGCGGGTAGAGCTGCCAGTGGCACGGCTTCTTTTATGCGGAAGATCTTGGCCTGGCTGGGCCCTTCAGAGCGGCTGGCAAAGATGAAGGTCTCGGCCTCGGCGACAATTGGCTTTCCCGGGCAATTTTCTACTTCCAGAATGTGGGCAAATTCGAGTGTGCCTCCCGTGCGGCCGGGGTTGAGGATGACGATGTGATCATCTCTCAAAAAAGGTGCCGCGATGGTGGCAATGTCGCGATGAGCGCTGGAGGGGACTATGACCATGACGATATCAGCTTCACGCAGAGCTTCTTCGATATTGTCGGTAACTTTGTGCAGCTGGCCAAACCCGCGGGGTTCTGTGGGACTATCCAGGTCGATTCCTCCGCGTTGTCGGATGATCTCAATGTGAATGGAAGTGCGATTAAATAAAGTCACCTGAACACCCAGCAGGGCCAGGTAAGCCGCCATGGCTTTGCCTCCATTGCCAGCCCCAATTACAACATAACGATAAGACTTATCCATATTTTCCTCAATTCAAAAATTTTTCCAGGCGAACCTGTTCGGAGACAGGCTCTCCGTCCTTGTCGACTGCTTCGCAGGCGCCATTGACGACCCGCGTGGTAATTTTTCCGGGGGCGAAAGCGCTGTTCTTAAGCTGTGGCGCGTCCATGATGCCGAGTTTAACCGCTTGGGTCAGCGTTGTCGGGTCTGTCAGCGGGTCGGCCGTAGTTTCCCCGGCGATGTTTTTGATGGCTTGCAAGGTGAATTGCGCTTGCTCAATCAGATGTTTCACCCGAGCCTGGATTTTTGGGTCAGCGCTCATATCGGGCTGACCGGCCAGAGCGTTTTCGATGCTGCGCCGAGCAGCCTGGCTGGCCTCAATCACGTCTGAGGCCGTGGCGGCGTGGTCAGCTTCGGTGTGACCGACGATGTGAACGATATGCGGCTGCAAAGCCATCTGCAGGTAAATACTGGTAGCCAGATGCGCGCGGGCGGCGTTATCTTCCAGGGGGTAACTGAGCAAACCGGTACGGGTCTGGCGCCAGATGCTGAAATTTTGATCTTCCAAGGGAGCAGTCATTTTCAACAGAGCGAGCATCTTTGCCAGATCCATCGCATCGGAAAGGTGGGGTGGGCTGTTGAACATCATTTGGGCGATGTAATTGTTGACACCAAAGCTTTTGGCATTGTAGGCTGAGAGATAGGCAGAAGTGACAAAGATAACATCCGGTGCGTCGCGCATGCCCCAGTGGTGTGGTTCGTTTAGCTCTACCGGAATACCGCGGCTGCCATACCAGGCCATCACACGCTGGTGTTCGCGAATGGATTCTTCCAGAGAAAGTGGCCCGCGGCCATCCATCTGATTAAACCAAAAGAGTGGGATGGCACACCAGGAAATGTTGATCGTTTCGACATACATTTCAGCCAGCTGGATGAAATCGTCTGTGCCTGAATAGGTGCGCATCAGGGGGTAGTTACCGGTACGGGAGGCCTGGTAGAGCCGGCGATAGTCTTCAGCGCTGCGCACGGGCACACCGCCAGCGCCAGTGGCACGAGGGGTTTGTCGATGTGGGTGAAAGAAGTTGGCCTGAGCGTCCTGGTCAATACCCAGCGAGATCACGTCGAGAGCTTTAGCCTCAGCGATTTGTCGGATACCGTCGACGCTGGCTTGTATGGTTGGCAAGCCAAAATGGTGACGCAGAAGTGGGTAAGGCTGCTTCCACTTTATGCGTTCGATGGTGCTCTGGGGATAACTCGATTCGTCAGGAGAAGCAAGGTTTTCACCACGCAAATAGGCCAGAATTTCATCTTGACTCTGGCTGCCATCGAAGATCTGGTCAAAAAAACCTTCCAAAGCTTCGGCTTTGTGAGAAACTGGCGGTGTGCCGCCAAATGCAAACCGCACTCCCTGGCCGTGTAAATCAGCGGCGGCTTCAGCAAACTCAGCCAGAAGGCGCTCACCGGTTTCAGGCGTTAGACGATAGGATATGCCTACAAGGTCCGCTTTTTCTCGGCGGGCAACCTCGAGAAAGGTCTCTATCGGAACAGCCGGCCCAAGAAAGACTGTCCTCCAACCAGCTGATTCAGCTAATCGAAGGAAGTTGCTAACTCCTGCGACATGAACACATTCCCCCAGGGCACCAGCGACGACGGTTTTCATGTTAACTCCTGTACAATGGCTGATAGGAATGGGTCAGCCCCAAATACTCATGGGCATTCTGCCGAACTTGCAGGCAGACAGACATTTTCTTAAGTTTACTCCAAGTCAATCTGTTGAAGTCGTTACCATCAGATTGAACACCAGTGCGCATGAACGCACAAGCTAATTATAATAGCACTGTACCTGGAGCGAAAAGGAACAGAAATGACCAAAGCACTGATTATTGTTGATACGCAAAACGATTTTTTACCAGGCGGATCCCTGGCTGTTGCTGGTGGAGACCAGATTATCCCTGAAATTAATCGTTTATCCCCACTCTATGAGCTTGTGGTGGCCACACAAGACTGGCACCCGGGCAATCACGGCAGTTTTGCTTCGCAGCATAAAGGTGCCAGGCCTTTCGAAACGGGCGAATTAGCTGGAATGCCCCAGGTTTTGTGGCCGGATCACTGTGTGCAAGGAACTTTCGGAGCGGAATTGAGCGGGTACCTGAATCAAAAACATGTAGAAGCTGTCTTCAGAAAGGGGATGGATCCCGAAATTGACAGTTACAGTGCCTTCTTTGACAACGGACGCAAGAAAGCCACCGGACTTGAGGGGTATTTGTTGGGTCGAGGGATCACCCAGGTGCATATTTGTGGGCTGGCAGCGGATTTTTGTGTCTGGTACACAGCACAGGACGCGATTTCGTTGGGGTTTGGGGCTGTGATCTTGCAAGATGCTGTCCGGGCGATTAACGAAAACAATTTAAACGATCTTTATGAGGAATTTGTAAAGCTGGGTGGCGCTTTGCAATAGAGTATTGGATCCTGGATGATCGCCTGCCGCACCGCAGGCAAGCAAACAACCTTTCGCCGGAAGGGTTGTTTGCTATATGTTTTTGAGCAGTAAAGTCAAATGACGATATTGACTAACCTGCCTGGAACCACGATTATCTTGCGAATGGGGTGGTCTTCCAGGTTTTGCTGGACGGCTTCGCTTGCCAGGGCCAGCTCTTGCGCTTCCTCATCGCTGATGCCAGGCTCAACCAGGATGCGGTCGCGCAGCTTGCCATTGACCTGGATAATCAGGGTGATCATGTCTTCTTTGGCGGCTTCCTCATCTACCTGGGGCCAGGGTTGGGTGTGGATGGAATAAGGTTTGCCCAGACGCTCCCACAGTTCTTCGGCAATGTGGGGACAGACAGGTGCCAGCATGCGCAGGTAGATATCGGCAGCCTCGTTCCATTCTTTTGAGCCAAATGCCCCCACATTTTTCGCGCGACCCATCTCATTGAGCAGTTCCATCAGACTTGACACGATAGTATTGAACTCGAAATTCTCAAAGTCGTACGTAATCCGCCGGAGGGTTTGGTGGGCTTTGCGGCGCAGAGCACGCAAAACTTCCGAGCTGGCTTCACCATATGATGGCTCCAGCAGCATATGCCAGACACGTCTCAGCCAGCGGCTGTTGCCTTCTATGCCTGTGCTCGACCATGGACCGCCTAATTCCCAGCGGGAGAAGAAAATCAAGTAGGCGCGTACGGTGTCGGCCCCATAACGTGAGACCAGGTCGTCGGGGTTGACCACGTTACCACGGCTTTTGCTCATCTTTTCGCCGTCTTCCCCCAGAACCATACCCTGATTACGCAGCTGCAGCATGGGCTCATCACCCTTGGTGATGCCGCAGTCGCGGGCGGCTTTGTGGAAGAAGCGCGTATAGATCAGATGCATGATGGCGTGCTCTGAACCGCCGGTGTAAGTATCGACCGGCATCCAGTAGTTGTACTGGGCAGGGTCAAAGGGCCCCTCAGCGTAATCCGGGCTGAGGTAGCGCAGGTGGTACCAGCTGGAGTCCATAAAGGTGTCCATGGTGTCGGTTTCTCTCTCGGCTGGCTCGCCACACTTGGGACAGGTGGTGAAACGCCAGGTGGGGTGCAGCTTGAGCGGACTTTCACCGGTGGGCAGCCATTCGACATCATCCGGCAGCAGGACAGGCAGCTGGTCATCCGGCACCGGCACGGCGCCGCAGTGCTGGCAATAGACGATAGGGATGGGAGCTCCCCAGTAGCGCTGACGACTGATCAGCCAGTCGTGCAAGCGATAGTTAACCGACTCTTTGCCGACGCCGATTTCCTCAACATAACGGATGGAGGCTTCAAAACTCTCTGCCTCAGGCGTGCCGGTAAGCGGACCCGAATTTATCATGGAGCCATGCGCTTCGACCGCTTCGATCATTTCTTGGGGCGATAGCAATTCCTGTCCGTTTGAGTGGATGACGACTTTGAAGGGAAGGTCAAATTGGCGCGCGAATTCGAAGTCGCGCTGATCGTGAGCGGGAACGGCCATAATAGCGCCGGTACCATAAGACATGAGCACATAGTCGGCTACCCAGATGGGGATGTGCTCGCCTGAGACCGGGTTGATGGCGTAGCCGCCGGTAAAGACGCCGGTTTTCTCGCGAGAAACTGACTCACGCTGGATATCCGATTGGTGTCGGGCTTGCTCCTGGTATTGGCGCACTTCGTCTATTTGGGCGGGAGTGGTGATTTTATCGACCAAAGGATGTTCAGGGGAGAGCGCCATGTAGGCCACGCCCCAGAGCGTATCCGGACGGGTAGTGAAGACCTCGATGGGGTCACCGGCTTCGGTTTTAAAGATGACAGAGGCCCCGCGGGACTTGCCAATCCAATTACGCTGCAGCGTTTTAACGAACTCTGGCCAATCGAGACCGTCGTAATTCAGCAATTCTTCAGCATAGTTGGACGTGCGGAAAAACCACTGCTTCAGATCTTTGCGGATCACGGGGGTGCCACAACGCTCGCAGTGGCGATCGTCTCCATGGACCTGCTCTCGCGCCAGGGTTGTGTTGCAGCTGGGGCAAAAGTCGACCGGGGAGAACTTTTGGTAAGCCAGGTTGTTTTTATAGAACTGGTTGAAAAACCATTGCGTCCAGTGGTAGTACTTGGGGTCAGCGGAAATGATCTCAGAACGCCAGTCGAAACTGTTGCCCATAGATTTTAGCTGGTGGCGCATGCGATCGATATTGGCATAGGTCCACTTGCCTGGATGGATGTTGTTTTTTATGGCCGCGTTTTCAGCAGGCAGACCAAAGGCGTCGAAGCCGATCGGGAAAAAGACGTTGTAACCCTGCATGCGTTTGAAGCGGGCACGGGCGTCTGAAGGCGTCATCGCGTACCAGTGACCAATGTGAAGGTCACCAGAGGGGTAAGGCAGCATGGTGAGCGCATAGAACTTGGTTTTCTGCGGGTCACGATCGGGTTGGTAAAGCTGGTCTGTTTCCCAGCGGGCTTGCCACTTGGGCTCGATTTCTTCGGGCTTGTACATCGGTATACTGGTTGGGTCAATCATGTCTGCTCCTGTGTTTGGCTGCTCTGACACTCACCCCGTCTTCGTCTTGTTGGAAGATTGCAGGTGGGCGGGTGTCGGGCTGCGCCAATTTAAATAAAAAATCCCTGCGCGCAGGGACGAAATTGCTTTCGCGGTACCACCCTGCTTCCCATCATAAGATGGGCAGCTCGAGGAGGCTGTAACGGGTCTGACCGTCCGCGGCTAAAGGGCATCACCGCGACCACGCTCCATCAGATCAGGATGGAGAGACAGGTGAGTGGGGTCTGAAGCGCTCCGCGGGCGCTGGCAGTCTTTCAGCAAAGTGGCTGCTCTCTGGCGGATGACCTGTGTTCTGCCATCGTGTTTACTCTGGCGATTATAACACTACTTCTTAAAAAACTGGTACAAACAAAGTGCATACAAGGCCGAAGGCAAGGGGCATCCGGAGGAGTTGTATGTGTGAGTTTTGGCCGGGTAGTGAAGTATACTAAGCGTATCCTGAACAGCAGAAACTGGTTAAGGATGCTGCTGTTTTGACGAGGAATTGATTAGAAAAGGAGTAAAGATGCATAACATCAGACAAATCACCCAAAACCTTTACAATGTCGGTGCCAATGACCGCCGCATAGCCATGTTTGAAAATGCCCATCCGGTACCGAGGGGCATGTCCTACAACTCTTATTTACTTTTAGATGAAAAGACCGTGTTGTTGGATGGGGTCGATAACGCTGTAATCGAACAATTCTGGCAGAACCTGACAGCAGCTTTGAATGGTCGTGCCCTGGATTACCTGGTGATTAATCATATCGAACCCGATCACTGCCATCCGATACCGGAATTGTTGCGGCGTTATCCGGGTTTGACCATCGTTGGTAGTAAGAAGGCTTTCACGATGCTCAACCAGTTCTACGAGGTTGAACTGGAAGGACGCACGCTTGAAGTCGCTGATGGCGATGTGCTCCAGACCGGCAAGCACAGCCTGAACTTTTACCTCGCGCCGATGGTGCACTGGCCAGAGGTGATGGTAACTTACGATAATTTCAGCAAGATCCTCTTCTCGGCGGATGCTTTTGGCACTTTTGGCGCGACAGACGGGAAAATGTATGCTGATCAATATAAATTTGAAGAAGAATACCTGCCCGAAGTACGCCGTTATTACGCCAATATTATCGGTAAATACGGCCGGAATGTGAACAACTTGTTCAAAAAAATCGAAGATTTGGACATCCAGATGTTGTGTACCCTGCATGGCCCAATCTGGCGCAAAGATTTGCACCTGATTATTGATAAATATAAGCAGTGGGCCTCTTACCAGCCTGAAGAACGCGGTGTCGTGATCGCCTATGGAACCATATATGGCAACACTGCTCTGACAGCCGAAATTCTGGCTAACAAATTGGCAGATGGCGGAGTCGAAAATGTGCGTGTTTACGATGTGACTTCCATGCACCCTTCTTATATCCTGAGCGATTGCTTCCGCTTTGATCGGCTTGTGTTTGCTTCTGCAACCTTTAATGCTGAACTCTTTCCTTACATGGAAACGCTGTTGCTGGACCTGAAAGCACACAATCTGACCAACCGCACCGTGGCGCTGATTGAGAACGGCAGCTGGGCCCCAGCGAGCGGCAGGCGCATGCGCGAGATTCTGGACCAGATGAAAGGGTTGACCATTTTGGAGCAAACCCTCTCGATTAAATCCTCGTTGAAGGGTCCGGATGTGGAGGCGTTAGAGGAACTGGCAAAGGCCTTACTGGCCGCCTGATTATTTTTGTGTTTACAAGACAAGCCGCGTGAATTCACGCGGCTTTTTTGTTGGGCAAGCACCATCTTTACACAGAGGAGTGGGCGGATTATCTCTTCATCTCTGCGGAGAAGTGGTTGCTGGATGGAGCGGACGGAGACAAGCCCCGTCCGTACGAATGAATCGCGAGTTAGCGGACGGAGCAAGCCCGTCCGTACGGAGAAGTGGGGATGGAGGCGAGCCTCAACCCCACGGAGAGGAGTTTGTCGATTTTGCGGACCGAGACAAGC
>CAZHXQ010000053.1:254-2631 GCA_964536465.1 uncultured Anaerolineaceae bacterium | reverse complement strand
AATGATATACTCATCGGGGGAGGACAAATGGACATCAAAAAGACGGTTGAAAGACAACGAGAATACTACCTGAGCGGGGCGACCAGGGGTTATGCCTTCCGCCTGGAAGCTTTGAGAAAACTGCAACAAGCTGTTCGTGATTATGAAAAGCGCATAAGCGATGCGCTGCTGGCGGATCTGGGCAAGCACCCTTTTGAGAGTTATATGGCGGAAACAGGTATGGTGCTGGATGAGGTCCGCTATCACATCAGGCATCTGCAGAGTTGGATGCAAGACAGACGCGTCCGCACGCCTTTGGCGCAGTTTCCATCGGTCAGTTTTGTCTCCCCGGAGCCATATGGGGTGGCGCTGATCATGTCACCCTGGAATTATCCTTTTCTGTTGAGCCTTGACCCACTGATTGGCGCGATTTCTGCCGGCAATTGCGCGGTGGTGAAGCCCAGTGCCTACTCGATGGCGACAAGCCAGGTGATCGCCGACCTGCTGAGTGAAATTTATCCTGCAGAATACGTGAGTGTGGTGCAGGGAGGGCGGCAGGAGAACACAGACCTGCTGGAGCAAGAGTTTGATTATATTTTCTTTACCGGTTCGGTTGCGGTAGGCAGGGTGGTGATGACGGCAGCAGCCAAACACCTGACGCCAGTGACGCTGGAGCTGGGCGGCAAAAGTCCGGCAATAGTTGATGCCAGTGTGGATCTGAAGCTGGCAGCCAAACGTATCGCTTTTGGCAAGTTGCTCAACGCCGGGCAGACCTGCATTGCTCCGGATTATGTTTTGGTCGAAGCAAGCGTTCGCGACGCATTCATTCAGAATTTGCGGGAGGCGCTGTCAGAAAAATTTCCGGATGGTGACTACGCGGACCACGCGCGTATCGTCAATGACCGACACTACCAGGACAAGAAAGCGCTGCTGGAAGGGCAGACAGTTGTAATTGGGGGCGGTTTTGATGACGCGCTCCGTAAGATCGAGCCGACTGTATTGGTGGATGTTGATCCGGAATCAGCTGTGATGCAGGAAGAAATCTTTGGTCCGATTTTGCCGGTTTTGACCTGGACGAAACTGGATGAGGCCATCGAATTCGTTCGCAGCCGTCCGAAGCCATTGGCTCTTTATCTGTTTACCCAGGATCGTGCCGTGGAAGAAAAGGTCTTGCGAGAATGTTCGTTTGGTGGAGGCTGCATCAATGACACGGTAATCCATCTGGCCACACCACACATGGCCTTTGGCGGGGTGGGGCAATCGGGTATGGGCAGTTACCATGGCAAGTTTAGTTTTGACACTTTTACGCATTATCGCAGCATTGTGCGTAAATCGACCTGGCTGGATTTGCCCTTTCGCTATTTTCCGTATACGGAGAGAAAGTTTAGGCTGATCCGAAGATTTTTGAAATGAGCTCAATTGGGCAGGTTAAGGCCGTGAGATTCTCATTTTTACTGGAATACATTTTATTTGACTATTCAAGAAATTGCAGCCAGACGTGATCTTTTTATTAATCTCTGATCGTGCCGGTCTCCTGACCGTGCACGGGTTCTGACTCCGATCGTGCCGGTCTCCTGCCTCTGATCGTGCCGGTCTCCTGACCGAGCACGGGTTTTGGCCGCAGGCATCCAAATCAAATTAAGACACACCGTAATGGGTTCCTGTAATCAGTTAAAGCTTCGTTCGTGCCGGTCTCCCAACTCTGATCGTGCCGGTCTCCCGACTTCGTTCGTGCCGGTCTCCTGACCGTGCACGGGTTCTGACTCCGATCTTGCCGGCCTCCTGCCTCTGATCTTGCCGGTCTCCCGACTCCGATCGTGCCGGTCTCCTGCCTCTGATCGTGCCGGTCTCCTGACCGAGCACGGGTTTTGGCCGCAGGCATCCAAATCAAATTAAGACACACCGTAATGGGTTCCTGTAATCAGTTAAAGCTTCGTTCGTGCCGGTCTCCCAACTCTGATCGTGCCGGTCTCCCGACTTCGTTCGTGCCGGTCTCCTGACCGTGCACGGGTTCTGACTCCGATCTTGCCGGCCTCCTGCCTCTGATCTTGCCGGTCTCCCGACTCCGATCGTGCCGGTCTCCCAACTCTGATCGTGCCGGTCTCCTGACCGAGCACGGGTTTTGGGCCGGTATCCAAATCAAATTAAGGCAACCCTTGATGTGTTCCTGTAATCAGTTAAGGCAAAACAGCCTTGCGGCTGCTTTTGAGT
Source organism: uncultured Anaerolineaceae bacterium (assembly GCA_964536465.1). Lineage (GTDB taxonomy): Bacteria > Chloroflexota > Anaerolineae > Anaerolineales > Anaerolineaceae > Mesolinea. Next base: position 441 of record CAZHXQ010000053.1, on the reverse strand, counting down.
GGACCCAGAGAGATTCGAACTCTCGACCTTCTCAATGCCATTGAGACGCGCTCCCAACTGCGCTATGGGCCCTAACTTACATTTCTTTTGTTTCCCATGGCGCTCCCAACCCCCCGGTGAGGGGACTGCGTCCGCTATGGGCCCTAACTTACATTTCTTTTGTTTCCCATGGCGCTCCCAACCCCCC
>CAZHXQ010000053.1:0-154 GCA_964536465.1 uncultured Anaerolineaceae bacterium | reverse complement strand
GACTGCGTCCGCTATGGGCCCTAACTTACATTTCTTTTGTTTCCCATGGCGCTCCTAACCCCCCAGTGAGGGGACTGCGTCCGCTATGGGCCCCTTTTGTTCAAATGGACCTGGAGGGATTCGAACCCTCGACCTCTTCAGTGCGATTGAAGCG
>CAZHXQ010000052.1:0-13210 GCA_964536465.1 uncultured Anaerolineaceae bacterium | reverse complement strand
AATCTATCGCTGCAGGAATTGGGCAGAGTCTCAAATCTGAGTAGATGCTGAAGGTACCGTAGATTACTGCAACCGCTTGAGCATTTCAGGATACTGATGGACCAATTCTGGCATGGGAGTGGCTTGAAATTTGATTGAATCGCCGTTTATTCTGGGCAGGACATGAAAATGAAGGTGCCAGACGGACTGAGCGCTGTGCGGTCCGGCGTTAGTAAAAATCTGGAAGCTGTCGAACCCGAGCTTTTGCTGGTAGAGCAATGAAACCTGGCGCGTCATCTCGGTTACATCCTGCAAAACTGACCTGGGAACATCCAGTATGTTTTCAAAATGGGCTTTTGGGATCACCAGAGTGTGATAGGGAGCCACGGGGTTGTTATCCAGAAACGCCATGCAAGACTGGCTTTCCATCACAACCCAGGAAGGAATTTTCTTCTCAGCCACACCACAAAAAGCACAAACTCGCATCATTCCACCTCAGTTATAAAATTTAAGCCGACGCGTTCAATCAGACAAACGGCCGGGTTGATTTCCAGAAGATTCAGGATGTCATCCGGTCTGGCGTTCCCTTCTGGCGTTGAAGAAAGTCTTAGATTCCATACCAACTTTGAATCCGAATCTGTCTGCAAGTCACTCTCGAAAATGAGTGGTTTGTAGTCAACGCTTTTATTTCTCCTGGAGACCAGAATCTCCGGCGCTTGCAGTAACTGGTCCAGCTTTTGTTGGAAGTCTTCCGGTCTTAGATTCCGGGGCAACCAAATGCGATAATCGCTGGACAGCACTGAAGCCTGCAGCGATGGCAAGGAGTTGCTGACAGGATTAAGATCGATAATGCGGATTTCAGCAGGCAGGGCTTCCTGCAGCTTCTGGAAGATCTCTCGAGAATCCAATGCTTCGTCCAGCCAAAAATCTAACACCTCAGCGCTGCTGGTGAAACCCAACGGCAGCGCGCTTGCGAGGTTTAACCTTATACGTTTATTGAACCCCTGCGTGTAGCGCAGGGGCAGGTTGGCGCGACGCAGCGCACGTTCGAAAAGACGCTGTGTGTCAAGATGCCCGACAAAGCGCAGGTTTCCGACCTTGGAATAGCGAACCCGAATTCGGATGGGTGTGTCATTCACGGGCACCCCCAGTAGCCGATGGCCTCTGCAGGGCGTTGGTCCCCGAAAACATCCAGGATGCCACATGAGAAACAGACGTTGCGGCAATCCGGACGGGTGCGTCCCATCAGGCTCCATTCGTAATCTCGCTGCAGGAAGCGCCTGGTGACACCGATGTTGATATGGTCCCAGGGAAGAGTTTCTGTCAGGTCTCTTTCGCGGTAAGCGTAAAAATCGGGATCAAGCTGATGGGCGCTAAAGGCATTGCGCCAAATCTGCAGGTTTTCGCGTTCACCCCAGGCATCAAATTTGGCGCCGTTTTCCCAGGCGGTCTGGATGACAGAACCCAGCTTGCGATCCCCGCGGGAAAGCCAGGCTTCAAGCAGGGTGGAATCGGGAAGGTTGTAGGAAATTTTAATCCCTGCCTTTCGGGCGCCGACTTTGAGATAATCAAGTTTCTCCTGAATCTGTTCAGGTCTTTCGACCGGAAGCCACTGGAAAGGAGTGTGTGGTTTTGGGATCAGCGTGGCAACGCCAAGGTGAATTTTTACCCCTTTTCCAATCACCTGTCTGCCAACCTGCTTGATTTTGATTGCAGCCTGTAAAATGGCTTCCACGTCTACCATTGTCTCGGTAGGCAAGCCAATCATATAATAGAGTTTAATACTCCGCCAGCCGTTTTCGAAAATCCTGGTTATTGTTTGGTAGAACTCTTCATCTTCCAGCGGTTTGTTAATCACCGCTCTCATTCTCTCTGTAGCCGCTTCTGGCGCGAGAGTAAAGCCGCCGCCGGGTTTTAAATCCTTCAATTCATCCATAAGGTCCAGAGAGAACGATTCGATGCGCAACGAGGGCAGACTAAAAGCCAGACTGCAGTCATGAAAATGCTCGTGCACCTGCCTGGTGAGGTCCAGAATTTGGGTGTGGTCCGACGATGACAGCGAGAGAAGCCCGACTTCATCAAAGCCGGTTGAATCCAGGGCGTCTTCAATCACCGGTATGATGTCATCCACACTTCGCTGCCGGACCGGGCGGTTGACCATGCCGGCGTGGCAAAAGCGGCAACCCCGTGTGCAGCCGCGCATGATCTCGACAGACATGCGGTCGTGTATGATCTCAACGTTCGGAACAAGGAATTTTGTCGGATGGGGCGGCAGAACCGCGACGATTCTTTTTGTGATTTTTTCTGGCGCATCTGGATGTTTGGGCGAAAACATGGCGATGGTGCCATCGGGATTATAGGAAACATCATAAAGGGAAGGTATATAAACACCCGGGATCTTTGCCAGGTTGAGCAAAAGTTCGCTTTTATTCTTGCCTGTTTTTTTCCCATCTTTATATACTTGCGAGATTTCAAGAACGACTTCTTCTCCTTCGCCAATAACAAAAGCGTCAAAAAATTCCGCCATGGGTTCAGGGTTATAACAAGCCTGCCCACCACCCAGCACCAGCGGGTCATTTTCGGCACGTTCCTCTGAGCGCACCTTGATTCCAGCCAGGTCGAGAATGTTTAAGACATTGGTGTAGATGGATTCATAGGGCAGGGTGAAACCCAGGATGTCAAAATCACGCAGGCTTTGCTTGCTTTCCAATGAGAACAGAGGAAGCTGATGTCTCCTGAGTTCAATCTCCATATCCACCCAGGGGGCAAAACTGCGCTCAGCCAGCACTGACTCTTCCGCATTCAAAATCTGGTAGAGTATGGCCAATCCCAAATTTGCCTGACCGAGGTCATAAATATCCGGAAAGATCAGGCACCAGCGGAGATCAACCGAGTCCCAATCTTTCACAATCTGGTTATGTTCACCGCCGACATACCTGCCGGGTTTCTCAACGGAATAAAGAATCTTTTCAATCAAACTAATATTATTTGGCACAAGACACCCTATAGGTAAATTTCTTTGTCGAACTCAAACAGCGCCAGATGCGGAAATTCTCTCTCGATCAGGTCGGACAGTGAGCACAAATCCTGGTTGAGCAGGCTCTGGTTGGCCCTGACCAGCACGATTTCAAGCTCAATCTGCTGATGGTTATCCTGGCTGGCTGTTTCGATGACTGAAAGATTATACTTTTTTAAGCGCGTTAGTAAAGCTGCCAGGTTTGTACGTTTCTCTTTTAGGCTTCCACAACGGTCAATTTTGAACTTTAATTTACAGTAGGAAAAGGCCATATCAGGTTCTACTCACTTTTCCTGACAGGGTTGACCAGTGAGCCTAACCCGTCGATATGGACCGTAACCAAATCACCCTCTGTGAGGGGCCCCACGCCAGGGGGCGTGCCGGTCAGGATTACATCACCAGGGTAGAGGGTCATGATGGAACTGATAAAAATCAGAAGTTGATCAGGCTTGAAAGTCATGTCTTTGGTCGAACCCATTTGTCGCAGTGCCTGGTTGACATGGCAACTGATCATAGCATCGCTGGGGTCGAATTGTGTATCGATCCACGGACCCAGCGGACAAAAGCTGTCAAAACCCTTGGCACGAGTCCACTGACCATCGATGGCCTGCAAATCGCGAGCTGTGATGTCGTTGGCAACGGTGTATCCAAAGATGGCGTCTTTTACATTGTCCTTATCCAGGTTTTTGGACTCTTTTGCCACCACGACCGCCAGTTCTGCCTCGTGCTCCACCTGATTGGATTGTCCAGGCAGTTGAATCGGCTCACCATTGGTGATCAAGGCGGAAGGAGGCTTGAGGAAGAGCAGTGGATAAGTAGGTAAGACGGCATTCATTTCAGCCGCATGTTCCGGATAATTTCGACCCACCGCAATGATTTTGGATGGCTGGCAGGGCAATAAAAGTTCCAGGTCGGTCAGCAGGATGGTCGCATCAAGGCGCTGAAACTCCCCAAAAGGGTCACCCTGGATCAGACCAACTTTTTCCTGGTGGATCCAACCATACTGGGCTTCTTGATTGTTGGTTTTAAATCTGACTAATTTCATTTATCGTTTATAATAGCCTTTCCGGGCGGATAGCTCAGTTGGTCAGAGCGCATCTTTTACACAGATGAGGTCGCAGGTTCGAGCCCTGTTCTGCCCACTTCATCGAATTCAATTTTCAGCTCAGCCCCAGGGATCAAGTATCTCCCCGGGGATTTTTATTCCATCATCCAAAAAACTGTCTTCCAGATTTTCCTCGAGAGATCCTGCCGTCTTTCCTCGGTAGCAATAAGATCGATATTCACACCAGGAGCATCTGCGTACTTCGGGAGTTTTGATAAACTCCTCTTCTTTGAGACTGAGGATCAACTCGATCAAAGCAGTGATGTTGGACTCAAAGGCTTCCCAGTCTTCCTGGCGGCTGACGATTTCCATTGGCTGGTCTGGGTAATTTGCCTCCCAATAGACCATGGTCAGACTCTCAAGATTTACCATCTCGTCCCTGACGGCGAGAACTCGCGAGATCACCATGGGGTAGACCATGCTTTGAACCTTTTTTTTCAGGACTGAGACGTTTGGCAACCGGCGCGAGGTCTTCCAGTCATAGATCTTGAGAGTCCTCTCGTTAATCTGCAGCAGATCAAATTTTGCACTTAATGGACGGTCCCGCAGGAGGGTTGTGAAGAGGGTCTCGGGCTGAAGATGGCCTTCGAGACTGGCAAACGGGCTCGATAAGAATGCCTCCAGCCAGGTCAGGACACGCTGATCCGGGTCGGCGGCTGCAACCTGTATCAGCAGTGGGGTTTCAAAGCCTAAAAAATACTGGTGCACCAGTCGGTGAAAACGAACTCCGGCTTCGCGGTCACGAACGTAGCTTTGATCGCTAACCAGTTGAGCCGGCCATACCAACCTTTTTACAAATCTGAGTAAGAATTGGCGCCGGCAATGTGAGAAAGTCTGCAAATTGCTCTGCGAGAAAACGAATTCGGCAGGGATAAGTTCAGCCATTATCTTTCTCCAAGGTTGACAGATATTGTAACGGCAGGCACATATTCAGGTTATTTCTTGTCCCTGTATTCCAGCTGACCGTCAATGACCGGCGCGCTCTGGTCATGCCGACGTAGAAAAGGCGCAGGCGATCGCGGACAATGTCATCCCGGGCATTCTGCTTGTCATATTGACGCAGCATGATCCCACCGGAATGTGCTGTTTGCAAAGAATCCAGGTCATAAAAAAGCTCAGCTTCCAGGTTGCGCCGGTCCACAATAAACCATCTTTCCGAGGCATACACCTCGTCAACATCTCCGCTGGGATAATCGTAATTGTTGGCAGAGCTGAGGAAGACCTTATCCCATTCGAGCCCTTTGGATTTGTGCACCGTCGCGACCATCACCTTTCCAGGATAACTATCGGGGTTAAGGCTTCCTTCCGCCTGACTGAAAGTAGCAAAACCGCGGTTGTTCTTGGAAATCCCGATCAACTCATCCATGACATCCATTTCTGACCATTGCGGGTTATTTTCTAACAGCGATTTTATGAAACCGGATAATTTGTGGATGATGGCAATTTCTGAATTATCGAGGGCCAGGTCCTGGGCGATCACCAGCACTAATTGGTCGAGGGGCAGAATCATGGCAGCATGCCAGCGTTGGATGACCGCACGGAAATCCTTCAACATCTCAAGCGACCCGGGATTTGACTCATCGGCTTCCAGTTCTTGCAGCCAATCAATATCATCAGGATAAAGATAATTTTCAGTTGCTTGCAACTGCCTGATCAGCTGGCTGGTTGCCTTGACCATTCGGTAAAGATCGGCATTTTCCTGGTAGTTCCGGTAGAAAACTTCAAAACAACGAGCCAAATGTCCAGAATTTGAGGGGTCGTAAAGCGATTTCAATATCAAAACAATCACTCCGGCAGAAAGCCGGGTCGGTTCGGGAACTTTCATCAGGACGTCGCTCACCTCGATTTTTTCTCTCTTTAAATAATTGATGATTTCTGAAGCGCGTTTGTTGAGAAAGCAGAGTACGGCTATGGTGCTGTCAGGGTTGTCCTGCAGCCACAATTTGATCTGTCGGCTTAGGAAGACTAGCTCTTGATCGGATGTCATGGCCTGGCCAATGAGCATCAGACTCTCAGGTTTGTCTGCCGGGTTGCTTTGCGGGTCGCCGGGAGGTGTCGGTTGGATGAAGGGTTCGGCTAAGGCATCTCTGGCCGCAAAGTTGGGGTGGGAGTTTTGCGCCCAATCGATCATCGCGTTGGCCAGATCGATAATGCTTTGCGCGGAGCGACCAGAGACCGGTAAGTCGACTGAGGTTACATCTTCACGAGAGACGAAGGTTTTGAGCAGATTGGGGTTGGCGGTAGTGAAACTCTCGTAAATCGCCTGGTTGGGGTCGCCAACCCGCACCCAGTTTCCAGAGTCGCCAACCAGGGTAGTCAAAATTTCCTGCTGAAGTTTGCTTGAGTCCTGCGACTCGTCCTCGAGAATGTAAGGCCAGCGGTGGCGCAGTTGACTGCTCAGATCAGCATCCAGCCGCAGGCATTCCAGGGCGTAACGGATCAGATCGTCAAAATCGATGGCTCCGCGATAATTTAATGCTGCCTGGTAACCCCTGTAAATCCCGAGACAGACAGACATCAAGGGGTTGGTATCAGGGTCAGATAGCCAATTTTCAAGTTCAGCAATTGAAATTTGTTTGTCTTTTACGGTTTTAATCCAGTTTCTAGCCAGCGTTAAAAGCAATTCAGGGAATTTGGCCTTGATGACGTCTTGCCGTTTCTTTTCGGATATATCCTGGCTGATCAGGCTGGTCAGGTAATCGTAGTGGTTTTCCATCGCCTGGGCTACCAGGTCCTGCATGATCTCATGTGATTCAGCTTCGTCAATGATACTGAAGTCATTGGAAAGACCGACCAGGTCTGGTCGTTCGTGGATGATGTCGTTGGCAAGCCCGTGAAGGGTGCGCACACGATAACCAAAACCCTCAATCAATCCGCTGGTCCTGAGCTGTTCACCAATTCGATTGGCGAAATTGTCAGCCGCAGAATTCGAAAAAGTAACCACCAGCAGTTCCTGACCTGGCTCGAAATCTACAGACAGAATCAGTTTCACAGCCAAATGTGAGAGCGTCCAGGTTTTCCCGCTGCCAGGAACCGCGGAAATGCCCATCAGACCGCCTTGATAGGTCATGATTTCTTGCTGGGAAGGGCGCAGACGCGGCTTATCGGTCATTCACACCTCGGAGTACTCTGCGCAGTAGGTTTTGAAAAAGATTCAGCAGCTGCCCACGCTCTTCGATCCCGGCCTCGTTGTAGTCAGAGCTGAGCGCGAACACCTTCTCCCTACAGCGCAGTAGAAGACCACTCAAAATGCGCTGCAGGTTCGCCTGGTTGTAGGCGTTTTCGTCTTCCGCTGTCCATTGTTTTCCTTCAATCCAATGCCGGCTCAGGACTATCGGATGGGTGAGTGGCTGCTCCAGACGTTCGTACCAGCCTTTACTGCCAATGTTGAGCCAAAACTGGTAATCGACCGGCTCATTTCGCATCAGGTAACTCATCACAGGAGCTATCAGTACTTGTTCGCTGGTTTGACTTTCCCAATCAGACAAATAAAAGGCCGAGATCAAACCTGAATCCAGGGCTTCAACGAAAGCCCGGGCTGCCAGAGCCTGGTCTGCTTGGGTTTTGCGATCCAGAGACTGTCTGAACTTCTGAAAAGATTCGATCAGCACCGCGGTGCTGGTCCCCGCCTGAAGATTGTTTTCGAAACCATAACCCGGCTGGGAAAGCATCTCACCAAACAAACGGCTCAGGAAGCTGTCCAACGGTTCAGCCGGGTCAGTGGAAAGCAGCCAGTCTCGCAATTCCTGGTAGTGGTCAAGCAAGTCTGACGAAATCCGCTCAGTCTGAGGTGGCTCAGGCAGTGTCGTCAGTCTAAGGTTTTGCGGGTCGAGGTTTCCCAGCAGCAAATTTGCGCGGTTCAGGTCCAGGCCGGCAATTGCCCTGTTCAGTGTAACCGCACTGTCGGGGAAACTAACCCCCATTTCCCAGCTTGGATGAGCGAACTTCGACAAATTTACCAGGGTTTTGATAAAGGGATCCTGTGTGAGAGATGAAGAGGGTCGGCGAAGGCTGACCTGCAGCCCAATGCGTTCCAATTGATGGCTCAACGAAAATCGCAGGCTGTCAGAAATATACGGCGCCAGGATGGCGATGGTCTTGTCTTCGCCCTCAGGTTGGGCCCGAAGCGTTTCAATCTGCCTGGTCAATTCCTCCAGCAACTCCGGGAAAAAGCGTAAATGCTGTTCGGAAAAGCCGATCGTTTGCTTGATCAGTCCCTGGCTCGGCTGGCAGTCTTTCAGGTTGCGAAAGCAGGCTCTGAGTTCCTGAATTGGGGCAGAGCTGACGAAGTTCTGGGTAGCTACAAGAGATCGCTGACAACGACGCTCCAGCGACAGTGACGAGAGCGGGTCGGCACCCAGAAAACTCCGGTAGCCGGCCTGGTCGTCGTGTATGATCAAGGCAGTCTTCAAACCTGGCAGCCACTGGGCAATGATGTCGTGAACGTAGGGAGGATCTTCCTCGGAATTGTCATAAATCAGGTGGTGATACTGGGAGGTGATGTATTTTTGAAAAGTCTGGTTAGGCCAGAGGATATTGCAAAACAACTCCACTTGCAACGAGTAATCCACCAGATTGTTTTCCAGGCAGTAAGCGCGGAACTTGTTAACTGCCTCCTGAACGTCGGTGAACACGTTTTGCCGGCCAGCATCACCAATCCAGGCGGAGGAGAGACGCTCTCCAATCTCGGTGTGTGGAAACCCCACCAGGGCTGATTTATTGAGATTGTCGATGATCTGGCTGTATAGCCTGAAAGGCGGCAGAATGACGTTACCGAATCGTCCATTATCGATCATCGGTTTCACGATTTGAGCCATATAATATTGGGAAGTCTCCAGGGTCAGGAAGCGTGGTTGTTCATAAGGATGATGGAAGATTTGATGGCTGGCAATCACTGGCCAGAAAAGACTGATGGTCCTGAGAACAAGACTGCTCATCGTCTGAACACTGACCTGTCTGCCTCCGGGCAGGTTGATCTCCTGCAGAAAGTCGTTGTAAGGTTGTGCCAGACTGCGCTGTGGAACCAGAACAAGTACAGACTGAATGGAGTTTTTTGAATCATCTGTGAGGATCTTGTGCAGGCGGAACAGAGCCGCGCTGGTCTTGCCGGCAGAAGCCGGACCGCTGAGGAAAAGGCTCGGTTGCCCACTGAAATCAGCAGCCAGTTCCTGGGCGGGTGTTGGTGTTAGCGTAAATAAGCCAGTCATTTCCATATAATTATACTGGCAGCCGAAGGGGTTGGCTGACTTCACCAAAAATTACTGCAGTGTTGGAGAGAACAAAATCATTTGGAGTCACTGTGGTGGTTTTTCGAACAATCCAAAGGAGCGGGGAGAAGCCGGAAACTTCGACAATCGTTGTTATAATCCATGTGTCAATTATTCCGGGAGAGGAACTATGCCATCATCACTCAAACCTTTTTTCAATGCTACCGGGGTCGCGATTCTGGGTGCCTCGACTAATCCAAAAAAATTAAGCTACGGAATCCTTAAAAATCTGGTAGATTTTGGCTATCAGGGCGAAATTTACCCAGTTAATCCGAAAGCCGACCAGATTTTGGGTAAGAGAGCTTATGCCACGGTGGCCGACGTTCCCGATCCGGTGGAGCTTGCGGTCGTTGTGCTGCCCGTGACCATGATCATGGAGACCATGCGTGAGATCGGCGAGCGGGGTATCAAGACGGTCGTGATCATCACGGGAGGGTTCAAGGAGTTGGGTCCTGACGGCGCTGAGATCGAAAAATCGGTGAAAAAATTGGCCGATGAATATGGAATGAGGGTTGTTGGACCAAACTGCGTGGGCACGATGGATATTCGCACAGGTTTGAATTCTACCTTCATCGCCGGTATGCCGCCGGCTGGTCCGATCGCGTTCATCTCTCAATCAGGTGCAATTTGTGGCGGCGTGATCGACCTGATCATTAACGCCAAAATTGGTTTCTCACATATTGCCAGCCTTGGCAATATGATGGATGTAACCGAGACTGATATGCTGGAATATTTTGCTGAAGACGAACATGTGAAGGTCATTGCCATGTATGTCGAGGGGCTCAAAGATGGTCAGCGGTTCATGCGTGTGGCCCGAGAAGTCTCGAGGAGAAAACCAATCGTTTTTCTTAAGGCAGGCAAGAATGACGCAGGCGCGAAAGCGGTGAGTTCGCACACCGGTTCTCTGGCCGGGTCGTACGCTGCCTATCAGTCCGCGGTCAAACAGGCGGGCGTGATTGAAGTTTCTACCATCAGTGAACTTTTCAACCTGGCCTGGGCGTTGGGCTGTCAGCCACTTCCAAAAGGCAAACGCGTGGCCATAACCACCAATGCCGGTGGGGCAGCGGCGCTGGCAGCGGACAGCCTTGATTTCAACGGCTTTGAACTGGCGACAATCGCACCAGAGACACAATCCCGCTTGAGAGAAAAACTCAACCCCAGCGCCCAAGTAACCAATCCGGTCGACATGCTTGGTTCAGTCAGCCCTGAGGACTATTTTTGGAGTCTGAGCAATCTGGAAGAAGATGATGGCGTGGATGTCTTGATACCAATCTTAGTCCCCCAGGCGTTGGTGGATACTCCTGAGGTCGCGAAAGCCTGGGTTGAGATTGGCAGAAAGACCCAAAAAACCCTGCTGACCTGTTTGATGGGGGAACGCAGCACACTCGAGGCTCAACAAATTCTGAATTTGAACAGTGTTCCTGTGTATAAATTCCCCGATCAGGCCGGTCCGGTTTTGAGAGGCATGTGGGCTTACAAAGAGGTTCTGGAGAGGAAACCATTTGAAGAGGTTTCTTTCCAACAAGCTGATCGACAAGGCGTTAGAATTGCTCGGGCAGCTATCGGTGATCGCAGGGTGATTGGTGAATATGAATCCAGGTTATTACTGGACGCTTATAATATCCCAAATGTGCCGGGTGGTCTCGCCAGGACAGCAGAAGAAGCCGAAGGTATAGCAGACCTCATCGGATACCCTGTCGTTTTGAAAATCGTCGCAGAAGGCTTAATTCACAAATCCGATGCCGGAGGCATTGTACTGAACCTCCAAAATGCCCAGGAATTGCGCGTAGCTTATAGTGAGTTGATCGATAGAATTAATAAGAACGAGCCCTCAGCCCAGATTATTGGGGCTATGGTTGAGAAGATGGCTGCCAAGGGTGTTGAGGTCATCGTCGGAATGAGGCGGGATGTAACCTTTGGACCGTTGATGATGTTTGGAATGGGCGGCACTATGGTCGAGCTGATCAAAGATATCCAGTTCAGAGCAGCACCACTATCACAGGATGACATTAAATCAATGGTTGCCGAGACGATGGCTGGGAAATTGCTGAATGGTTTTCGTGGAGCTCCAACAGGCGACTTTCATGCGCTTTACAAGGTAATTGCCCAGCTCAGCCACCTGGCAATGGCACACCCTGACATTCAGGAGATTGAGATTAATCCTCTGATCGTCTATCCTGAGGGCGAGGGCGTGTTGGCAATCGATAGCAGGATGATTTTGATCTGATTAACCCCTGAAAAATAGGTGTGTGGAGAAATTCAGGCACCTAATATGAAATCGCGGACAGCGTTCTATAAAAAATATTGTTGGTAAAAGTACGATCACGCGGGTCTTGCATCTTTCTCTCGTCCTCTTGCTTTCCACTCTCATTTTGACAATCCTTCGAGAAAGCCACTACCCATCTTAGCTTATGTTGCAGTGCTCCGGTACAATAGCTACAGGGAGGCAGTTTTCTCACAGGAGGTTTTATGTTTGAAGTTATCGGAAAATTTGGTGTCGCAAAGGTTTTTTCAGACACCAGAGATGAAAAAGCAGTGGCACAAATCCAGGTATTGATGGACCAGCCTTTTGTAAAGGGGGCCAAGGTCAGAATCATGCCTGATTATCATTGGGGCGCGGGTGCCACTATTGGCTTTACTGCCAGCCTGGGAGACTGCGTTGTCCCAAATTTGGTCGGTGTTGACATCGGCTGCGGTGTCTATGTGGAAGAGCTGGGCAAGCAGGAAGTCGATCTGCGCGAATTTGACCGGCTTGTTCACGAAATCCCCGCGGGTTTCAAATCATGGAGAAAACCCATCCAGGAAGCGCCATTCATGCGGGAACTGCTATGCTATCAGGATATCAAAAGTTCGGTCATCGATCAGCAGGTAGGCACGCTCGGCGGCGGGAATCATTTTATTGAACTGGATAAGAATGAAGAAAGCGGGGAGGTTTACCTGGCCATCCATTCTGGCAGCCGCAATATCGGCAAACAAGTGGCGGATTACTACCAAAAACTGGCCGAAAAGACCTGTAAGGCGGATGTGCCCAGGCCGCTCAAGTATTTGACCGGCAACCTGGCTGATCAATATTTGCACGATATGAGGCTCTGCCAAAAATATGCCAGTCTCAACCGGCAAACAATGGGCGAATTCATCAATCGTCGTTTTGGTATGGGTGGGCATGTTTTCCAAACTATCCACAATTACATCAGTGCCGAGGACAATATTATCCGCAAAGGTGCGGTTTCGGCCAAGAAAAATGAACGTTTAATCATTCCGCTCAATATGCGCGACGGAGCTCTCATCTGTGTCGGCAAGGGAAATCAGGATTGGAATCAATCGGCTCCTCATGGGGCGGGTCGGCTTTATGGCAGAAAAGAAGCGTTCAGGACATTTCGTTTGGATGATTTCAAGCGAACCATGAAGGGCGTATTTTCCACGACAATTGGCATGGATACGCTGGATGAGGCGCCAATGGCCTACAAACCGATGAAAGAAATCGTTGCAGCGATTGGAGATACTGTCACCATTGAAGCGCATATTTTGCCAATTTACAACTTCAAAGCGGGAAAAGGCTAATTCCTGACGAAACTTTTCAACACAAGCTCTCAACGTGTTAGTGCGGGATAGCGAAAAATTCAAGCATTTGAGAACCTGATTGGATAATCCGATTCAATCTCAAATTAAAACAAAAAAGCCAACGAAGGGAATCGAACCCCCGACCGGGCGCTTACGAAGCGTCTGCTCTACCGACTGAGCTACGTTGGCGTGAGTAGCGATTATACCAAATATTTCTGATCAGAATGTCATCCTGTTTCGAAATCAGGAGGATGCTTTCCTCATCCGCAGATGATGCCGTGT
>CAZHXQ010000051.1:6355-13248 GCA_964536465.1 uncultured Anaerolineaceae bacterium | reverse complement strand
GAGCCACATCACCGCCGTCCCCACAGGTCATGGTGTGACTGCCGAGATTGGTGTAAGTATCTTTTGCAAATCCAAGGTATTCTATTGAGGGGTCAAATTCGTCGTCAGGCAAAATGTCGCCCTGGCAGACGTTTTCTTTGCGCACAAGGGTGTGGTCAACCGTATACGTATCCCCCGAACCCCAACCTGCTCCAGGATTATTCCCGCGCTGTCCAAATGAATCCTGCACCACATCGCCTTCGGTGGTAATTTCAAACAGTACCAAGGCGTCATTACCGTTAAAATAGGTGACATTAGAAGTGGTATCCGCGAGGTCCAGTATTGGCTGAATTGCACTGGGATGTGCTATGACATAAGTGTCGCCATCGGCAAGAACAGTCTCTTCGTTCCAGGTGAGGGTGTTTCCGGCATCAGTTGAACCATTGGTATATAGAACTAATTTGAAGTCGTGCAGATCGATATCCACGCCGGTGCCGTTATAAAGCTCGATAGCCTTATTATTGCTCGAACCTTCGATATATTCCGAAATGATGAATCGTTCGGGGAATGTTGCTGGAGCGCAGACATGGGTGGGCGAAGCTGTGTTACGAGGAGTTGGCGCCAACGCCTCAAAATCAGCGGCGTTATCGTCTGTATCCTGGCATCCTCCTGCTTTGCGAATTATCGCGGTGGTATTCGATGGAGCGGGTGCGGTACCTGTTCCTTCTTTACAATCAGCCTCTCCAGCACCAACTAAATCCACGACATCTGTAGGACAAGATCCGGTTAAGGGTGTAGTTGAATCAACTAAAGCAACCTTGAACTTAGTAGCACTCATTGAGATGCTACCAATAACATCTGGGGTTGGTAACGGCGTTGAGCCGCCATTCCCCGGATTTTCTTGAATTAAATAGTAGGAATATGCCGGGATCATACCGGTAAGTGCTGTAACCTGTTGCCAGCTGGTCCCCGTTGACGATGCATATTGCACGCTCCAACCCGCAAGGTTGACCGGGGCACTGCTTGAATTGAACAGTTCAATAAAGTCGTGAGTATAGGTGGAGCCACTATTTCCACCACCACCATAAACCTGGCTGATGCGTATGGGGTTTGCCGCCTGTACAGCCTTCATGGGCTGGACGCCGAGCATGCCCATTACCAGCGCAAGCATCATAAGCATATAGATAAGTTTTCGTTTCGGGTTCATCAGGAATTCCTCCAAAATAGACTAGGGATTGGATTGTTAATGTAACAATAATGGTATCATGATTATTCCTGTTTCTGACCTGTTCCTATTCTTAAAATTTCCCGGTTTCCACCAATCCCTCAACCCCGATTGCCTGGATGCCGGCCTCTATTCCCGCAGATCTGCTTCCAGAAACTATTAGGCAATTTCAGCCTCGGTCGTCAGCTTAATCAAACCAACCGATCGACGCGACTCCACCCAAACCCTACTGAACAACCCCACGTTAAACCGAACCCACAATGCTGGTATTCTACAAACCTTAATAAATGCCTGTCTTAATGCCATAATTAAAAGATGACCGACTTTTTATTTTTCGCGCAAATCGTGTCTGACAGGGACTCTTAATGGAATTACTGCAAGATGCCTATCAATACTATCTGCAAAACCAGGCCTTTTTTTGGAATGCCTCCCGCCAGCATGTGGCGCTGAGTATCTTTGCCATGCTGATCAGTCTGCTGATCGCCCTCCCACTTGGGATTTGGATTGCCAAACGCACCGGAACAGCTCAGGCCGTCATCAACGTGTTTAATGCCTTCCGCGTGGTCCCCAGCCTGGCGATCCTTTTTTTGGCTCTACCATATTTGGGATTGGGCTTCTATCCATCTCTGATCGCCTTGAGTGTTTTGGCTTTTCCGCCTGTGCTGATCAACACCTACGCCGGCATCCGCGGGGTAGACTCCTCTGTCATTGAAGCCGCGCTGGGCATGGGCATGACCAAATCCCAGGTGCTCACTAAAATTGAGCTGCCTCTGGCAATCCCTGCCATCGTCACCGGTATCCGCATCGCGTCAGTGGAAGTGATTTCCAGCGCGACGCTGGCATCCTTTATCGGCGGCGGCGGTTTAGGAGACTTTATCACCCGCGGGTTCGCCTTATACGACGTTCCAATTATGTTGGTGGGGGCCGTTCCCGTGGCGCTTTTGGCCCTATCCAGCGAATTGTTCTGGTCTTTGTTTTTGAAAAAGTATCAGAAACATGAAAATTTATCTGATTAAAATACTCTTAGGAGGAGTTACATGTTCAAATCTAAAAAAATCTTTACACTGTTGACAATCTTATTGAGCACGGCTCTAATTTTAAGTGCCTGTGCATCTGCCCCGGTAGAGGACGGAGCCAAGACAATCATCGTCGGATCGAAGGATTTCACCGAGCAATTTATCGTCGCGGAGATGTACGCACAACTTTTGGGAAATGAAGGTTTCACAGTTGAGAGAAAACTCAACCTGGGCGGAACTCCCATTGCTCATGAAGCCATAATGAATGGCGATATCGATCTCTATCCGGAATATACCTCAACCGGTCTCCTGACAATGCTCAAATTAGACCCGCTCCAGAACGCCCAGGAGATCTACACCACAGTTAAGAACGGATACGAACAAGAATTCAATCTCACCTGGCTGACCCCTTCGCCGTTTAACAATACTCAGGCGTTAGCCATGACCAAAGAGGTTGCCTCTCAATATGGAATAGAGACCTTCTCAGACCTGTCCAAAAACGCACCTGAGCTGATACTGGGTGGGCCGGCTGAGTTCCTCGAACGCGAAGACGGTCTCAAAGGCCTGCAGCAGGCCTATGGTGGCTTTAACTTCAAGGAGGTCAAACAGCTGGGCACAGGCAGTTTACGCTATCAGGCGCTCTTGGATGGACAGATTGATGTGGTTGTCGCCTTTGGCACAGATGGCGCAATAGAAGGTAATGATTTGCTCTTGTTGGTGGATGATCTGGTTTATTACCCCATCTACAACATC
The DNA here is from genome assembly GCA_964536465.1 of uncultured Anaerolineaceae bacterium. Lineage (GTDB taxonomy): Bacteria > Chloroflexota > Anaerolineae > Anaerolineales > Anaerolineaceae > Mesolinea. Next base: position 10,275 of record CAZHXQ010000051.1, on the reverse strand, counting down.
GCTCCGGTCGTGCGCAGGGATACCCTCCAGAAATATCCCCAGATCGAACAGATCCTAAACGACTTTGCGCCAATCTTGACCGACGAGCTTATGTCAGGCTTAAACTGGCAGGTTGACGGCCCCGAGGGCAGGGAACCAGCCGACGTAGCCCGGGACTTCTTACTCGAAAAAGGTTTGATTGATTAAAACAAATATGAAATCCGATGAAATGATTTACGCTCCTGCAGAAACAAATAATGATCCGACTAATGAGTCGGGTGAGATTGTTTTTGAGCGAGTCTCCAAATCTTTCGCATCTGACCCAACGCCAGCGGTAGACCAGGTATCTGCCAAGATCACCTCTGGTGATCTGGTGGTTATCCTGGGGCCGTCTGGCTGCGGCAAAACCACGCTGTTAAAATTAGTCAATCGTCTTTATGAGCTGGACAGCGGGAAGATCTGGATAAGTGGAAGAGAAACACACACATTGCCCGTTAATGAACTGCGCCGGCAGATCGGGTATGTGATCCAGCAGGTGGGCCTGTTTCCACACATGACAATTCAGAAGAACATCTCCATCGTGCCCCATCTTTTAGGTTGGGATCAGAAGCTGATCGACGAGCGGCTCGAAATGCTAATGGCACTGATTGGTTTGCCGGTTTCATATCTGACACGCTACCCCCGGCAACTCTCAGGAGGCGAACAGCAGCGGGTTGGGTTGGCGCGTGCTCTTGCGGCCGATCCCGAAATCCTCCTGATGGATGAACCCTTCGCTGCCGTAGACGCGATTAACCGCGAACGTTTGCAGAACGAATTAATTGATCTTCACAGCAAGCTCAACAAGACCACCCTTTTCGTGACCCATGACGTTGAAGAGGCTTTTCGATTAGCCACGAAAATTATTGTTATGCGCGCAGGAAAACTGGTGCAATATGGCACCCCCCTCGAGTTGGTAACTCAACCGAAAAATGAATTTATTAAAGAGCTGGTAGGGTCCAGAAATATCCTCCGCAAACTGAGTCTCGTGACCGTAAACTCGATTTTAACAGCCAGGCAGGATCATTCCTATCAATCCGCCAATATCCAGCCTGTTCCACAAGACAAAGTGACGTTAAATCCGCACGACGACCTGCGGTCCGTGGTTTCCATGCTAATATGCAGCGGCAGAGACTCACTGCCGGTAAAGGATTCGGCGGGTAATTTGCAAGGCACCATCGGGTATTCAGACCTGCGCAAAATACTGATCGCCAATCTGCCTTCCGAACGTCAGTTGCGACCATGAATTATCTTTTTACCAATTTCGATGTGGTGGCAGAACTCTTCCTGCAACACTTGCGGCTGACCCTGGTGGTCATTTTTATCTCTCTTTTGATCGCAATCCCACTGGGGTTGTTGCTGGCCAGGGTTCGCTGGTTGCGCGGCCCTGTTATGACTGTTTTGGGGATCATCTACACCATTCCAAGCCTGTCACTCTTTGTTTTGCTGATTCCAATTTTTGGATTGGGAACCAAACCTGCCATTATCGCCCTGGTTGGCTATGCCCAACTACTACTGATCAGAAATTGGCTGGTGGGGTTAACCACCATTGAACCGGCTGTTTTGGAAGCTTCAAAGGCCATGGGGTTAAGTGGATGGCAGAGATTTTGGCAAATTGAATTTCCCCTGGCTCTGCCCATGCTGCTGGCAGGGATACGTCTGGTAGCACTCTCTTCCATTGGTATCGGCACAATGGCCGCCTTTATCAATGCTGGCGGGCTCGGTGTGTTGCTCTTCCAGGGGGTAATCACCGCCAATTATGGCAAAATATTAGCCGGCGCTCTGGCAGTAACGGTATTGTCTTTTGCTACTAGCTTCCTAATTCGGTTTCTGGAGCAGCGCGCTGAATACAGAATTTACGGGAAGTAAAACTTCCAGTCACGAAAGCCGTATTTGGATTGAGGTTTTTACCCCGCCCACGCAGACCTACCCGCGCGAGCCCCTCCAGCAGCTGGCGGTAACTTTACTCCTCCCACGATCAAGACAAAATTTCTCGCCCTCAAATTAAAGTTGACTTAATTATGAGGGGTCAGAATAGACCCAATCATGCCGCTGACTTAGCAGCGCCCGCAAATCCATGCGCAATTCTTCCACTGTAGGTCTGCCCAGGTACCACCAGCCGTTGTAAATCTTGTAAATGGTCCTGTCTCTGTCCAACACAAATGTGTAGGGGATGTAAATTTCACCATGGATTGGATCGGTCTTGTCGACCATTTCCAGCTCATGCAGCAGTCTCCTGTCGGGATCGCTCAAAAATGGCCAGTTCGCGTTTAGCTGATCGCGCACTTCTTGTGTGGTGAACTTATCGTCAACCGAAATAGTGATCATCTTGCAATAATTGACTCTCAATTCCGGCTGCAAATGTTCAACGTAATTCATCATTTGCCGGCGGTCCTTGGGGCAGAAATAACCACGGGAAAAGATTAAAACGCCTGGGAAGCCGCGTAACAATTGGGAAAGTCTCACCTTCTCGCCAGTGTGGTCAGGCAATTCAAAATCTGGGAATTTCTCACCAACTTTCAAATCGGATCGCATAGGATAGTCCATTTTATTCCTCCTGAGTAAATCAAAAATGCGTCGGGGCAGTTATCCCCACAATTTCCTGCTGGTGATCGTTTCTTTCAACAGCAGGTTTGGTAATTGAGATGTTTCGATTGTAGCATCGCAGCCAGGCCCAGAAAAGAAAGCGTAGCGCCTTTTATGGTGAGGCAGGTAAGCCATCCGTCAACCCATCACGCCCGATTGGGTTGACAGGACAATTGACCTCAGGGTGAGCCCGCGGTTAATGCTGTCATCTTTAATGTTACGTTTGTCACCTCCTTTTATATACATTTTCAAAATACCTTGTAAAAGGTGTAAAATTTGAACGATGGCTGCAGAAATTGTAATTTCACAAATAACTTTCAAATATTCCAGTCTCAATCAGTACACTGTGAGGTAAAAAATGAAAATCGTAACAGACAGCGGCGCCGACCTTTCTTTTGAAGAATGTCAGAAAATCGACGTAGTCATGGTGCCCCTGAAGGTAGAAGTAGGCGGGGTTTCCTATCAAGCCGGCGTGGACATTGACCCGGAAAAATTTTACGACATGATGGACGCGAGCTCAACCATGCCTGTCACCTCCACTCCCTCTATTGGTGAGTTTAGCGAGGCATACTCAAAATTGGCAGAGGAAGACGACGAAATCCTCTCCATTCACATCTCGTCCGGTCTCAGCGGCACCTTTAATGTCGCCATGCAGGCTGCCGAGACAATCAAAAACGCCCGTATCCACCTGATCGATACGCTCACGCTCTCGGGCGGGCAAGCCTGGTTCGTTACCGCAGCCGCTCGCATGCGTGATGCCGGCAGATCCATGGACGAAATCGTGGAAAAACTTGGCCAGCTACAAAAGGCCATTTCAACCCATTTCACCTTACCCGACCTTAAATATCTTATCGCCGGTGGCCGCATCGGCCATCTAAAAGGCTTGCTTGCTTCACTCCTAGGCATTAAACCCGTGATTGAAGTCAGCAAAGAAGACGGTAAGTATTACGATCGGGTCAAAAAACGCTCCTTCACCAAGGCGATCAACGGACTGACCGAGTTGACCCTCAAAACACACCCGGCAGGATCCTCCCTGGTCGCTCAGGTTTGTGCTGCAGCAAACCCGGAAGGCAGCGCCCTGCTGAAAGAATCCATGAACAGCGTTTATAAGGTCCAATGGCTGCCCGATGTCATGCTCGGCACTGCGCTTGGAGCTCACACCGGACGTGGTCTGGTGGGGCTTATTTGTGCCCGCGAAGACGAGCTGCCTGAACTATCATAAATCAACTGAAGAGCCCCTGCTTGCCTTGAAATTTATGGCTTATTACAGGGGCTCAGGCCAATCTCACCCGGGTCGAAGCCGACAATAAATATTCGGA
>CAZHXQ010000051.1:0-6255 GCA_964536465.1 uncultured Anaerolineaceae bacterium | reverse complement strand
TGATACAATATTTGCCCACAATACGTTTCTGGCGTGAGTTTATTAGGATCAACTAAATGGAAATAATCAAGTTTACCGATATGCTTCTCCGAATTGCTTTGTCCATCGTCCTGGGCGGGATTATCGGCTTTGAACGCGAACGTGACAGTCAACCCGCCGGTCTGCGCACGCACATGATCCTGGTTGTGGGCGCCTGTCTGGCCATGATGCTTTCCATTAACCTGGCGGTTACCGCTGGCGGTGATCCCGCTCGCCTCGCCGCTCAGGTCGTCTCCGGAATCGGTTTTCTTGGCGCCGGCGCAATTTTACGCTTTGGCTCCAACGTCAAGGGCCTCACCACAGCCACAACCCTCTGGACCATGGCAATCGTCGGTCTGGCGGTGGGTATGGGTTACTACGCTGTTGCGAGCATCACCACCGTGGTAACCATAATTGTTCTTTCAGTTCTGGATATCATCGAGAAACGTTTTGTCCGCGTCAACGTGATTCGCAATGTGGTGGTTGAAGTACAGGATTACCATGGCGTCATCCGCAATGTGCGCAAAACCATGGCGCGCATTGCCGACCAGGTCATTTCTTTTTCTGTGAAAAAGAACGTTAAGAATAAAAGCCTGCGGCTGGAGATTGTTGCCCGCTTTAACCGCAGCGAAAAGTTGGAAAACCTGGTCGAACAAATCTCTGAGATTGAAGGGGTCAAAGCCCTCAAAATCGAATAGGCCGCTCCTGCTGGCAAAGTTTTTACCGACCCAGGTTCTGATGTATACTCCAAACCAAGATGCCCGGTCTCACCAACAGTTTACGCGTATTCGAAATTGATCAGTTGGAGCAAGTTGCTCAGCATTGGGACCTGCAAACTTCTGAGTCAGAAAAGTCTAGTTTGCTGCTGACCCTTGAACTGGCCATCCCGCAACCAGACCAATTCTCAAAAATCTTTAACCGGCTGCCTGACGCTGCCAGACAAGCCCTTACCGCGCTCAAACAAAACCAAGGTAAACTGCTTTGGTCAACCTTTGCCCAGCGCTTCGGGGAAATACGTTCGCTCGGCAAAAGGCAGCGTAAAAAGGAACAGCCCTGGGTATTTCCAACTTCCAGCAGTGAGCTTCTCTGGTATCACGGTCTGATTGGGCGCGACTTCTTGCGCATAGATGGCGAACTCCAGGAGATGGCATATCTCCCTGATGAGCTCGTACCGCTTGTGCCCAACGCGCAGCACCAACTTGCAATGTTAACCCTCAAGCCCCTTTCACTGCCCACTGACCCGGTCGTTTCTGCCGCCAACTGGGCTATCCTGGATGAATCCTGCCTGCTTCTGGCGGCTCTTCGCTTTGAAGACCCTCAGGCTTACCTGACGAAGACAGCTGTTCCAGCCTCAAAATGGTCTCTGCTCGCAGCGCTGCTCCAGGCCAGCGCTGTCCTGAACCGTGAAAAACAACCCACCGAGCTGGCACGCAAATTCCTGCAGCTCCCCAGGGGTCAGGCCCTCCGCTGGCTGGCCAATCAATGGATACGATCGGATGCTTTCGATGAAGTCCATTACCTGCCAGGTTTACGCATAGAAACCGACCAACCCATCCGCTCAAAATCCGCCCGGCGAACTATCATCGACCTGCTGACCAGACTGCAACCAGGGCAGTGGTATGCTCTTGACGAATTGATTGAAGCGCTCAAGCATAATAATCCCGATTTCCTGCGCCAACAGGAAGACTATTTCAGCTGGACTATCCTCCGCAAGGCTAACCCCCTTGAAGTATTGAGTGGGTTCGAGAGCTGGTCATCAGTCGAAGGCGAGCTGATCACCTTTGTCGTTTTACAGATCTTGCCCTTGCTGGGTTTCGCCGATATTGGTATCGTGGCAGACCCCCAAAAACAGTCCGTCTTCCGCCTCAAAGAGATTTTTTTCAATTTGGATGACCCCACCATAGTAGACCAAACCGAACACGAGAATGAGCCAATAAGCGTGACGTCAACGGGGAAGATCATTATGACCGATCGGTCACCCAGAATCGTCCGCTATCAAATCTCTCGTTTTACGGAGTGGCTCAAGGTTTCTACAGCGCAAGGCACGTATCAGATTAACCCCACATCCCTGCAGAAAGCCAGGGAGCAGGGTTTGCTGCCCAAACACCTGATCCAGCTTTTGCGAAAACATGCCGAAACCGGATTGCCACCAATTCTCTATCAGGCTATCAAGAGTTGGGAAACCGAGGGAACTCAGGCAGACATCCAGACTCAAACCATCCTGCGGCTGGGCACACCCGAAATCCTGCAGGCGCTGCGCGCATCCTCCGCGGCCCACTGGTTGGGCGAGAGCCTTGGCCCTGCCGCTGTTGTTCTTAAACCCGGCGCAGAGAAAGCCGTGGTGAAAGCCCTGTCAGCCCTGGGCTATCTGACCGACTATAATGAAAGTGAGAATCAAGATGGATGAACAAAGATTTACGATTAAGCAGGCTGGCTTTTGGAATTATGGGCTGCGTTACATTCTCATGTGGACTCTGGCCATTGTCGCTGTTTTGGGCTTCAGCCGCTTCCTCAACACCCTGCTCGAGCGTGGCATTATCTTCGAACTCGACTTTCCCACCTGGCTACCCACCTACTTGATTATCACAGGTTTTATCCAGCTGGTTTTGGGCATGGCCGCCTACATTGCTTTCAAAGAAGAGCGGAGCTGGCATGTGCCGGCGCTCTGGATCACCGCCTTGCTCACCATCGCCTCCATCTGGGTCGAACGCCTGGTTCTTTGGGTTCCGGATCAGCGCGCCCGCAATCATACTTTCACCCTGGTGCTTCACCTGATTTGGTTGCTTTTGATTATTTTCTATACGGTCACAGAAAGAAAGAAGGAACCTCTGGATGGACCAGGAGATTGAAGTCAAGTTTCTTCTCAAAGATCTCGGAGCTTTAGCCAAAAAGATCGAACGGCTCGGTCTCTCTTGTATCCAGGAGCGAGTTCACGAATTCAACCTGCGTTATGACCTGCCTGACGGCCGCCTGGTAGCCAAAAAGCAGGTTCTTCGCCTGCGTCAGGATACGCAAGCCCTGCTCACCTTCAAAGGCCCCGGCAGTTTGGATGAAGGTGTGCTCCTGCGCAAAGAAATCGAAATCAGCGTCTCAGATTTTGAGACTGCCAGGCGCCTCCTGGGGGCTTTGGGCTACCAGGTGATCATGATGTACGAAAAATACCGCGCCAATTACCTCATGGATGCTGCGGTTCTCTCTGTAGATGAGACCCCCCTGGGTTTGTTTGTCGAATTAGAAGGCCAAAGCCCGGCACAGGTAAAATCTGCTGCCAGCCTGCTTGGGCTTGACTGGCGAAAGCGCATTAATTTGAGCTATTCAGCCTTACTCAGTCAATACAATAAAAACACAGGCAGCACTTTCCGTGACCTCAGCTTCGCTGCTTTCGAGGGTCTTACGGTCACCTCAGCTGACCTGGGGCAAAATTATGCCGACCTGCAGGCATAAAAAGTCAATGAAGCTTTGGCGCACCCTTTCACGTCAAATCGTCTTTGATCGGGCCCCTTGGCTCAAGCTTGAAGAACACCAGATCGAGCTGCCTGGCGGGAAAATTATCGATGATTGGCTCTGGATAGACACGCCCGATTTCGTCATTGTTGTGGCGGTCGACCAACAAAACCGCTTTCTGGTCTTCGAGCAAACCAAATATGCGTCACCAGAACTCACTCTTGCCCCTGTTGGCGGATACATTCAGCCGGGCGAAGAACCCCTTGCGGCTGCGAAACGCGAGTTGTTGGAAGAAACTGGCTACGCGGCCGTCCAATGGGCTCATATGGGTAGTTTTATGACCGATGCCAATCGTGGAAATGGCAGGGGTTGGTATTTTTTAGCAAGTAATGCGCACAAAACGGAACAAACCGTCCTCTCGGACGATCTGGAAGAGCAGCGATTACTTTTTTACTCAGCAAAAAAACTGCGTGAGGCTCTGGATGGTAACCATATAAAAATCATTACCTGGCAGGCAGGCTTTAGTATGGCTCTTATGCTTCACTCCGCTTGATCCCAGTATGGAATCACCAGGTTTCATAACGAATAATGGCTTCTAAATCCTTGCGCGGTTTGTTTCTCGGTGTTTCACCTGGATAGCCAACTGGTATCACTGCCAGAACAAACTTGTCTTCAGGAATGCCTAACACTGGTCGAATTCCTTCCTGTTTGAAGGCTCCGCACCAACAGGCGCCTAGGCCCTGGTTGTCAACCTCCAGCAGGATATGCGTTACAGCAATGGCTGTATCGCGGATAGCGCGTTTGAGATCGAAGAGCCCCGTTTCTTCGTTGACGATCATGCCAGCATAATCCTCGCTCCTGGCGCAAATATCCGCCACTGCCACGATTACCACGGGCGCGGTGGCAATCCACATCTGATTGTTGGTGGCGGCCGCAATCGCCTGCCTCAATGATTCATCCTTGATTACGATAAATGACCAGGGCTGCCTGTTATTCCCTGAGGGTGCCAGCCGGGCCGCCATCAGAATATCGTCCAACTTCGAATCCTCAATGGGTTTGTCCAGGAATTTTCGAATGCTTCTTCGATGGCTAATAGCTTCAATCATCACTCACCTGCCTTTCTGCTTAAGTTTATACTAAAAATCTCCCCTCATTCTGTTATGGGTAGGCCCTGTGGTTGTTCCTGGGCTTATCCGGAAAATTCCTGTAACTACCTTTGCCAGTGAAGTTAACAGTACTGGTCTTTTTTCCAGTCTGCCCCCGCGCCCATTCTTACCACACAACCAGCCTGACTTCCGCGCTGATCCCAATTAATTTGGGCAGGATGACTTCCATTTTCACTGCCTCAGCGCTGGTCAGAAAGCGACTTCTTCCCGCTCTTGTGCGCTGTGCCTGTAGCCCCCGCGCTTCCAGCACTCGCCGCACTTGCCGGGCCACCGCTGGTGCGGGGTCAATGACCCTCACGTCTTCTCCCACGATTTCCCTTATCAGCGGGATCACAAAAGGGAAATGCGTACAGCCCATCACCAAGGTATCCACCCCTTCGTTCAGCATGGGCTCCAGCGTCTCTTCCAATATCTGGCGGGTTTTGGGGGTATCCAGGTGACCTCTCTCGATCTGCCTGACCAACCCGGGGCAGGTCGCCTGAAAAACCTGCACGTCATGAGCAAAGCGTTCTACCACCGAGGCATACAGCTCGCCTTGAAATGTCGAAGGAGTCGCCAACACGCCCACCTTGCCGCTCAAGGTTTGTTCAGCCGCCGGCTTGACTGCCGGTTCCATGCCGACAAAAGGATAATCAGGGTACAGCCCGCGCAGATGCTTCAGCGCAGCCGCCGAAGCCGTATTACAGGCGATCACGATCAACTTTGCCCCCTCATCCATCAGGTAGCCTGTAACTGCTTCCGCTAAAGACCGAACCTCTTCCAGGCTGCGTTCCCCATAAGGAACCTTGGCTTGGTCAGCAAAATAAATCAGGTCTTCCCGGGGCAGCAGCTCGCGCACAGCCCGCCAGACAGTCAGGCCGCCGACACCAGAATCGTAAACGCCGATGGGTGAAGCTGCAGAAACGTTCTTGCTCATGGGCTAATTATAATCTCGCTTCACTGCGCTCACGAGTTACAACATCAATATCGTCTCTCCAGTCACCTCAAAAGCTTGAATGCAAGGAGAGGATGGCCGGTTTTCTCACAAACCCCACCCAGTTTAAAACAAAAAGCCTCTCCGCGGAAATTTGGAGCAGGCTTTTTAAGCTAAGAGAACTTCAGCTGTTCACTTTTTATGAACTAAAAACGTTGTTTAAGACGTGCGCTCTTGCCAGTTCTTTCACGCAGGAAATAAAGACGAGCGCGGCGAACACGGTTGTGGCGTTCCACCACCACTTTGGCAATTCTGGGCGAATTGAGCAAGAAGGTGCGCTCCACGCCGATTCCATTGCTGGCTATACGGCGGACGGTGAAAGTGGCATCATTACCATTTCCACGCACATACAAAACTACACCCTTAAACTCCTGGATACGTTCGCGGTCACCTTCCTTGATTTTCATGTGAACACTGACGTTATCGCCAGGAAAAAGATCAGGAATGTTCTCGTTCTTTTCAGCTTGCACAGATTTCAATAATTCTGTATGGTTCATGGCACTACCCTTCTGACTCACTTAATTAAGCGTCTCGAGGTTCTTGAGACGCGGAGAATGAGTATAACACAAAACTCAGAGATTTTGTCAAGCGATTCTGTAATGTAAGAGCAACATGATAATGTCCTAAAGTAGCAATTTAGAAATGTCCTAAATG
>CAZHXQ010000050.1:3080-13324 GCA_964536465.1 uncultured Anaerolineaceae bacterium | reverse complement strand
CGCCGACTCATTATTATATCAAAAAAGTTCTCGATGTGAGGATTTTAGATAATCCCAAGTACTTGCCTGATTTGATCGATGTGATCTCTTCGCAGCCAGAGCAGCCGTCTCACCAGTTTACGGGCAGACCAGCTCTCCTGGGCGCGATCCACGACGCGCGCATCACCAGCCAGCTCCGACAGAGTATCGATGACTGCCTCAAAACTCTTGTCAATTGCAGAGATTGGGTCGGTATCCTGCGGAATCTGAGAGATCTCAACTCCAAAGTTTTGCAGATAGTGGACTTCCGCGTTGACCAATTTTCGCATAATCCCCATAATACTCCATGGTTGTCCCGCTTCGATGCGGTTGAGTTGTTCTTCGCTAACAAATTCGATGCCAGCCAGGAGCTCATCCTGCTGCCAGCGGGTAATCTGTAGCGCCTGCCGAACTTCTGGCTCACTTAATGGCCGCAGGTCATCTTTAAAGAAGGCATTGACCTCAGACCCCACCCCCTGCTGGTTAGTTTGGGAGGCAGCAAAAGTCTCATCAACGTGAAAATCTAACGAATCAAATTCAAACCAGGGCTCGTCAGTGTGCAGCCTTACCCAATAATCAAACTCCAGTAGTATGCGGGGCAAAGTAAGCAGCGCTTCAGCTTCGTCTTTGCCATTGGCAACACAACTGGGGAAATCCAAGGCCCAGGCCATAAACTTATTGCTGGGATACTTTTCCATTCCAACGCGAATCAGCATGGGCTTTATCCGCAAAACAGGGGCAGGTGACCCAGTGAGAGAATGTCCCGCCATTCAGCCTGATCACCTTCAGTCAGGATGCCCACCTCTCTGGCAGTGATCGCACCAGCTTTATCTATAAGCAGGTGCATGCCCTGCAGGGTTGAACCGGTACTGATGACATCGTCGAGTAAGATTACCCGTTTCCCTTTAATCAAATGGATGTCTTTCTCATCCAGGAAGAGATGTTGAGGTCTACCAGTGGTGATGGATAAAGTTTCGGTCGAGAGCGCCTCACCCATGTAGGGCTTGTATTCCTTGCGAAGCACGATGTAAGGTTTACCGCTCACCCTGGCCAGCATGTGAGCCAGTGGGATGGATTTAGTTTCTGGCGTGAGAATGACGTCATATTCCGTGTCTGCCAGCAAACGGTTCAATTCAGCCGCGCAGGCATCCACCAATTCGACATCGCCCAGGATGTTCAAAATCGCGATGCTCAAACCGGGTTTGATTTCAAAAAGGCGCAGGTCGCGCTTGACGCCAGCAATCGTGATGGCATAAGTCTCTCTTTTTTCCATTCAGCCTCCAGGGTATGGTTTTGCTGCTTTGATTTTATCGCAGTTCAAGCAGGATTGGGACGGGCAAAATTGAATCCTTCGAAATCAACATTTTCCGGCCGCAACCTGAGGCTCCGGTGAGGTTAATGAATGTTGGTTTTGCTGCGGTTGGGTCAGAAAACGGGCTTTGCCCCATACGCACTAATGCTGCGGACGCCGACCGCAGCATTAGGGTATTAAGGAGGAGAAGAAGAAGAGAAGTCGCCCTTACAGCTTTATATTACAATAGAAGCGTAATCAATACTTGACGTTTAACCTACGATTGCCCTACGATCTACTGAGGAGCACACTAATTTGGAAACATATCAAGACATAACAACAGCCATCGGGACGCTGCGAGTCTTTGCCAGTTCGTTCGGATTGACCAATTTATTTCTTATGGATGAAAATGAAGGCATGCCCCATAGTAATAAATTATCTCCCACAATTTTCAAAGAAACCGAATCACAGTTGGAAAGATACTTTGAAGGAGAGCTGAAAAAATTCGATCTTCCTTTAGATTGGTCGGGGCTGCCTCCTTTTCGTCAGAGAGTGCTCAAAGAAACTGCCCAAATTCCCTGGGGAGAACTCATCACCTACGGCGAATTGGCTATGCGTGCTGGCAGCATGCGCGCAGCGCGCGCGGCAGGTGGGGCACTGGCGCATAACCCTTTTTTGATCGTGGTGCCGTGCCACCGTGTAATCGGTTCAGATGGCGCGCTGCATGGCTTTTCGGCGCAGGGTGGTTTAAAACTTAAACAAAAACTGCTTGAACTGGAAGGGCATAAAGTCCACAACAATAGGATAGTCCAGAAGAAAGAAGTAGATCTTGGAAAAAGAAAACAACGACTTTAAATCAGGTTTTATCGCGATAGTCGGCAAGCCTAATGCCGGGAAAAGCACCTTATTGAATCGCATTATGGGCCAACCCATCGCGGGAGTGTCCTTCAAACCCCAGACCACTCGACGCAGGCAATTGGGCATTCTCTCCACTGATGAATATCAAATGATCTTCACAGACACACCAGGCCTGAATGATGCCAAAGACAAATTGAGCCTGTTTATTAACAATGAGGTCAGGTTCGCTCTGGAAGATGCCGACGTGCTTCTCTACGTCGCGGACATCAGCAAGCCTCCCGACGAGCTGGACAGGCAGCTTGCTTCCCTCATCAAAGAGAAAAGGACCGATCAAAAAGTCTTCCTGGTTTTTAATAAGAGCGACCTGGCCGGACGCACTCCATCTTCTCAAAACAAGCAGGCATTCCAGGCGTTGTTTCCTGAAGACCCTTCGGTGGAAATATCTGCCATAACTGGCAAGGGTGTGGCTAAACTGATCGAGACTGTGCACCTCTCGCTGCCAGTTGGCCCGGCGTATTACCCCACCGACCAAATCACAGAAGATTTTGAACGCGAAATCGCGGCGGAATTTATCCGGGCGGCTGCGATGGCCAGCCTGGATGACGAACTCCCCTACAGCATCGCCACCCAGGTAGATGAGTATAAAGAACGGGAAGATGATTTGCTTTACATCCATGGCATGATTTTCGTGGAGCGGGAAGCTCAAAAGGGAATCGTGATTGGCAAAAAAGGCATGATGATCCGCAAAATCAGCACCGACGCCCGCGAGGCGATTGAGGAAATGACCGGCAAACGAGTCTTCCTGGATTTGCAAGTGAAGACCCAGAAAGATTGGAAAAACGACCCCGCTTTCTTGCGTAGAATTGGTCTGGCGGGGGCCGGCAGCAATGTCTGATTGGCTGCATCCCGCAGTGCTCGCCCTGATCGGTCTGGCGACCCTGGCTAATTGGATCGCGATTTGGAAGGGAAAACTGACGGCTTATTACGCCACCAAACCCGTGGTGCTGCTTGGATTGATCTCCTACTTCCTGCTTGAGGGACCCGTAACTGCCTTCCGGCTGCCTTTTCTATTGGGGCTGATCTTTTCCCTGATCGGCGATGTTTTCCTGATCTCACAACGCACCAGCTGGTTTATCGCCGGAATGGGGGCTTTTTCAGCAGCACAGGTGTTTTACATTTGGGGTTTCAATGCCAGCTTGCCGCCAATACCTGTGCGTTTTGTCGGGATAGTGGCATTGGTGGCGGGGATGCTGATCTTGCATTTGGCCGTCAATCGATTAGGACAACAACCTGGCATCAACAAGGCAATCCTGCCTTTTTTCAAGGGATATGGCAGCTTGATTTTGGGCATGGCCATCAGCGCGGTGCTTTGCCTGGCGCGCCCGGTTTGGCCAGACCTGGCGGCGGTGATGGCAGGAACAGGCGGGATTCTGTTTCTGCTCTCTGACGCGATGATCGGGTTGGACAAGCTGGACCGGCGCTTGCCAAAATGTAAATTTTGGATCATTTTTAGCTATCATCTGGCGCAGTTCTTGATTGTCGCGGCGGTGCTGCGGGTGGCAGTCTGACCCTCTTAAGTGGTTTTGCCGGAATAATTGACTAAATTTATTGAGAAGTGTATACTAATACATTGTGAATATAACCCCTTGGGAGTAACTAATGGAAAACGCTGATAAATCAACTAATAATGACCAACCTATTACCAACAAACAAAAATTTGAAGGTAAGGTTCTGAATACCACACTACAAGGCGCAATTGTAGATATTGGTTCGGAATTACCTGCTTTTTTGCATGTCTCCCAGGTGGTAGATCCAGATAATGCTGAAAATGTCATCACTAACCTTGACGACGTACTCAAGCCTGGTCAGGTCATTACTGTATGGGTAAAACGTATTCTAAAAGATCACTACGAATTAACCATGCGTGAACCTCTGGCTCATGAGTGGCGTGAACTTGCCCCCGGGATGACGGTTAAGGGCACTGTTGTCCGCCTTGAAACTTTCGGCGCGTTTATCGAGATCGGTGCTGAACGCCCCGGGCTGGTGCACGTGAGCGAGCTATCCCATAATTTTGTGCGCGTCCCTTCCGAAGTAATCAAGGTCGGCGAAGAAGTCGAAGTGCAAATTTTGGAAGTTAACCGCCGCAAAAAACAAATCAAACTCAGCATGAAAGCACTTCAGGATAGTCCCGAAGAGATTATGGCTGAATATGCACCAAAAAAACGCAAAGGCAAAGGCAAGCAGGAAGTGGCTCAAGAGCCCGAGGAAGACGCTATCCCTGACCCCACTTTTATGGAAATTGCCATGCGCCAAGCGATGGATCGCGCGGAGAAACGCCGCCCTGAGATTGCCAACCGCATTAAAAGGCAGAAAAATGTCGACTCTGATGCGGACGATATCTTTGAGCGCACGCTTACCAATAAGTTGGGCAACGCAGGCGAAAAGGATGAATAGGCTGAGATCAAATCTCAACAATACCTGATCATTTTCCGGGGAGGACTGGAATCAACAGCCCTCCCTTTTTATTTAACCGAGACTTGAGGTGACATGGCAACCAGGTACATATTCTTTACAGGAGGAGTTCTCTCTTCTGTAGGTAAGGGGGTAACAGCTGCGTCCGTTGGCCGCCTGCTTAAGGCCCGGGGTTTTACTGTCACCGTACAGAAGCTGGACCCCTATCTCAATGTCGATCCAGGCACGATGAGCCCTTATCAGCACGGCGAGGTCTTTGTGCTGGACGATGGCTCTGAAGCCGATCTTGACCTTGGTCATTATGAGCGATTTTGTGATCTGCGCCTGCAGCGAACAAGTACAGTCACAGCGGGTCAGATCTATGAAGAGGTGATCGAAAGAGAACGCCGAGGCGACTACCTGGGCGGAACGATACAGGTGATTCCTCACATTACCAACGAAATCAAAAGGCGGATCAACTTTTTGGGGCGCAGCAGTGGGGCTGATATCGCGCTGATCGAGGTGGGTGGAACGGTTGGCGACATTGAGGGTCAGCCTTTTTTGGAAGCCATCCGGGAAATGCGCAACGAACTTGGCGAAAAAAACACCGCCTTCGTGCATATCACCTGGCTGCCTTATCTGAAGGCAACCTCCGAAACCAAAACCAAACCCACTCAACACTCGGTTCGTGAACTGCGCTCTATTGGTATTCTGGCGAATGTAATCATCACCAGAAGCGACTATCCGATTGAGCAAGACCTGACCGTAAAGATCGCCAAACTTTGTGATGTTAAACCTGAGGCGGTTATCCCACTGGTTACCGTGGATATGCTCTATGAAATCCCGTTAAACCTTGAGGACTCGGGCATCGCCGATATCCTTCTGGAGGCACTGGGGCTTGAAGCCAGGCACGAACCCGAATTGGGCGGTTGGCGCTGGATGGTGCAGGAACTTGCCAAAGAGAAACCAGTTGTGAGAATCGGTCTTGTCGGAAAATACATCGATCTGCATGATGCCTATCTGAGTGTGCGCGAGGCGCTTAAACACGCCGCGCTCTACTATGGTGTGGATGTCGAGATCAAGTGGATATCTTCCTCTGATCTCGAAACAAGAGAAGACGTTGAGCAGGCCTTGAAAGATGTAGACGGCGTCGTCGTGCCAGGCGGCTTTGGAAGTCGGGGTGTCGAAGGGATGATTCGAACTGCTGCCTACACCCGTGAGAATGAGATCCCCTATCTGGGTATTTGCCTTGGATTGCAGGTCATGGTCATTGAGCATGCTCGCAACGTGGTTGGTTTGGAAGATGCCAATTCAATCGAGTTCGACAAGGTGACAGAATATCCGGTTATTGATTTAATGACGGAACAAAAAGGGCTTGACCGTTTGGGAGGCACGATGCGGCTGGGGCTCTACCCCTGTCAGTTGGCAGAAAACACTCTGGCGCGAGGTTTGTACCAAGAAGACCTGATTGAAGAGCGCCATCGTCACCGCTACGAGGTCAATAATAAATACAGGCAATCACTACAGGAGGGAGGCCTGGTCTTTTCAGGTCAATCACCGGATGGATTGCTGGTTGAAATTGTGGAGAACAAGCGTCATCCCTTTATGATCGCATCTCAATTCCACCCCGAATTTCTGTCCCGCCCAAACCGACCGCACCCATTATTCCTTGGGTTAATCCGGGCCGTCTGCAGGCGCAAAGGGCTGCCTGATGAGATCATTGCACTGGGATTTAAGGCTTGACTCGAAGAGGATAGGTTATACTTTAAAATATTTCCGATACAAGAAAAGGATAAGAAGATGGATACATTAATTGAATATATTAACGCTATTGAAATTTTGGATTCGCGCGGAACTCCCACCGTTGAAGTTGAAGTGGCTCTGGCAGATGGCAGTTTGGGCAGGGCAGCAGTTCCTTCAGGGGCTTCTACCGGGGTCCACGAAGCACTCGAACTGCGTGATGGCGATAAATCACGTTATAACGGCAAGGGCGTCCAGAAAGCGGTCGAGCATGTCAATGATGAGATTGCTGACGAGCTGTTCGGTATGGACGCCACTGAACAAAAAGCAATCGATGAACTTTTAATCGAACTGGACGGCACCGAGAATAAATCTAAGTTTGGCGCTAACGCAATTTTGGGCACAAGCCTGGCAGTGGCCAAGGCAGCCGCAAGCTCTTTGGGTTTGCCACTTTATCGTTATCTGGGCGGTGTATATGCCCACGTTTTGCCCGTCCCCATGATGAACATTCTCAACGGAGGTGCACACACAGGCTGGCAGAGCACTGATGCCCAGGAATTCATGGTTATGCCTCTCGGCGCAGATAACTTTGCTGAAGGCTTGCGCTGGGGCGCACAAATCTATGCAGCCCTGAAGGGCGTCCTCAAGGCCAAAGGCTATGGCACCCTGGTTGGCGATGAAGGTGGATTTGCCCCCGCTTTGAAGGCGAACAGTGAAGCGGTAGAATTGATCCTCGAAGCCATTGAAAAAGCCGGTTACAAGGCAGGCACGGACGTTGCCATCGCGCTTGACCCGGCCGCCTCCGAATTTTATGAAGAAGATACCAAGCTCTACAACCTGCGTAAAGAAGGCCGCAAGATGACCAGCGATCAAATGGTTGATTTCTGGACCAGCTGGATTGAACAGTATCCTATTGTTTCAATCGAAGACGGTTTTGCCCAGGACGATTGGGAAGGCTGGAAGAACTTTACCGCCAAAAACGGACACCGTCTCCAGATCGTGGGTGATGACCTGTTGGTGACCAACCCCGCACGCGTCGCCCGAGCCATTGAAGAAAATGCCTGCAACGCGCTACTGGTTAAGGTCAACCAGATTGGCACCCTGACAGAGACGATGAGAGCCGTAAGCATGGTTCAGAATAACGGCTGGCGCGCAGTTTGCTCACATCGTTCAGGCGAGACCGAAGATACTACTATCGCGGATCTGACTGTTGCCATGAATATGGGACAGATCAAGACCGGCGCACCGGCGCGCTCTGACCGAGTAGCAAAATATAACCAATTACTACGCATTGAACAGGAATTGGACCTGACCAGCGCCTATGCTGGTTGGAACGCCTTTGCCTTCAAAGCCTGATTATCAGTTGGAAAGTCCAGGCCACCCTCGCAAGAGGGTGGCTTTTTTTATATGCCTAAACAATTTATAAGAGGTTATACATACATTTAACGTCTCTTTACAGAAATTGCATAATAAGGATAGTTTTGCTTACCCGGGTAGTGCCGGAAAATATGAGGAGAGGAAATGACTGAAAACCCAGTACCAAAACCTGTCGAACAAAATGTAGAAGAACGCCAAACCGTCCAGGAGTTTAACGATCCATTGAGCCAGGAGGCTTCGACCAGGGTGATATCAAGATCGACTCAGGTGACAGCCCCAGATAAAAGTGTCAATATTCTTGGCATTCTGGGCTTTATCCTGGCAATCATAGCCTTGTTTTTCTATAACATCTATGCCATTCCCGGCATTGTTGCTGTGATTTTGTCCTCACTTGCTATGTCTCAAATCGCACATGATGGCTCTCCAGGGCGCGGATTTGCTGTTTGGGGAGTGCTTTTGGGTGCCTTGAGTATCCTTTGGGTGGTCATGCAATACTTCGGTTTTGTTCCTGTTGATGGCATGCTGCTGAATTACTTGCGCAGCGCTTTCCAATTCACCAGTTGAACCTGACCAGTTTTTCATCTTAAGAAACAGGGCTGGAATGCCCTGTTTTTGATTTAACGGATTCACTTTTCTTTTCTGGTAAACTTTGGCAATGGAAAACAAATTAGAGCAATTGGAACAAGAAATCATCTCCTGCCGAAAATGCCCACGCCTGGTGGCCTGGAGGGAAGAGGTGGCTCGGGTCAAACGGCGCGCATATCTTGATTGGGACTACTGGGGCAAGCCTGTGCCGGGGTTTGGTGACCCGCAGGCGCGCTTGCTCATCCAGGGTTTGGCTCCAGGGGCGCATGGTTCAAACCGAACCGGCCGCATGTTTACTGGTGATGGTTCAGGCGACTTTTTATTTCCCGCCCTGTATCGAGCCGGCTTCGCCTCTCAACCTACCGCGAAGTACAGGGGGGATGGGCTTTACCTGACAGATTGTTGGATCACGGCGGTGTGCCGCTGCGCGCCCCCGGCCAATAAACCCACCTCACAAGAACTGGACAATTGCCGTCCCTGGCTGATCCAGGAAAGGGAGCTGTTGCCAAACATCCAGGGAGTGGTGCTGTTGGGCAAGATTGCCCTCGATGGGCTGCTCAAACTGCCCGACTTTTCTGAAGTGCCCAAGAAAGAAGTCGTTTTCCGCCACGGCGCCTTATATCAACCTCGGTCGGATCTGCCCTGGATCCTATGTTCCTACCACCCCAGCCTGCAAAACACACAAACTGGTCTCCTGACCGCAGAAATGTTTGACCAAATCTGGCAGCAAGCTAAAGAGCGGTTAGTCTAAAAATCGCTATTACGTAAAGAAGTACTAATCCAGAAGGATTGGCGTGTGCCTTATTTTTCTTGCGCCAACGCGGCCTTAAGTACGCCCAGGATTTCCACAGGCGTGGGATCGACGCCGTAATCCAATGCCAGATAATAAGAGACATAATCTCCGAACTGAAGCAAACTCCACATCTGAGCCAGACGGCTTGAACCTGTGGCGCTGACTGAGTCGACACCGATACCAGCCTGCAGAAAAAACTGCATACTCAAATCGATGCGCTTTTTATTGCGGGGATGGTCCATTTCTGCGCGCAAGAAAATCGCTGAGGTTTTCTCGAAAAGCGCTTCCGGGTTAACCAACCCAGCCAGTGTGTTGTGATTCATTTCCGGAATACCCTCAAAACTTGCCCAGGCTTTTGATAGTTCATTGAATTGTGATTTCCAGCGGCGCGCGATCACTTCCAGCTCACCGGCGGCAAAGACTACAATATTGCGTCCCAGCAGCTGTCCAGCAAGGCGTCTGGCAGGGTTTTCTGATAGTGATCTGGCCGGCTCAAGCAGCTGATCCTGTTTTTGCATGACAACCACTGCCTCCTTGACCGCCTTTTCCTGGTCGTGGGCCAAGCCGAGCCTCTCTGCCAGCGCCAGCAAGAGCCCAAACGACCAACCGATGGCTGTGCGGGGCTGCCCGTTGTGATCGAATTGCCAGTGAGTAACACCAGACTCCAGCGCCTTTTTTTGTAAAGTACCTCCAGTGGAAACCGCCAACAAAGAACAGCCCCTCTCTTGGGCTGCCTTGAAACTACTGAGAGTTTCTTCCGTATTGCCGGAATGGGAAGAACAAACCACCAGCGTGTCGGGTCCAGTCGCCCAGGCAGGCAAACCATAATTTCGATAAGAAATTACGGGCACGGCCGCAAAGCCCGCCAGATAACTCGCGAACATATCTCCGCCAATCGCGGAACCGCCCATGCCGCTGATCAATATCTTCTCAATCTTCGGAAGAGTTGGTAATTCCTTTCCCAGTCCTTGCTGCCAGGCGTTGGAAAGGTCAGCGGGCAAAGCGGTAATGTAACCAGCCATGTTTTCGGGGTCCAGAGGGTTGATAGGGTTCATCGGTTTCTCCTTTTGGTAGCACCTATCTTAACCGAAAAGCGGGATTCTTTACAGACGAACCGTCAAGTTTCGAGCA
>CAZHXQ010000050.1:0-3070 GCA_964536465.1 uncultured Anaerolineaceae bacterium | reverse complement strand
ATCTGGCATGATTTGACGAAAAGTTGGTTTGAAATCGCCCATAGAGAATCTCAACTTTATCAGCGCTGCCTGATGACTGGGCAAAACTTCCTAAAGCCCCTGAAAGGGCTTCGAAAGGAGCCCGGATACTACAGGTCGACGGAAAATTTGGGGCGTTATGGCCCGGGAGTGATAGTGGGGGTCAGCGTGATTGTTGGGGTGGGAGTGGGGTCTTTGGTTACAACGATCCGGGCGTAAAAAGGGGCGTCGGCGTTGAGGCCGATGCCAAACAGGTTCCCATCGGGGTCCTGGAGCATCCAATTGCTCTGATAAGTGCCCGGAGCGGTTGGAGCATAAAAGGTGACACTCAGGTCTATGGCCTGACCGGGCAAAACTTCACCGCTCAGAAGTTGCTCGTGGATGGCACCCATAGGATTTTGAGAATAGAAAACCAATTTGTACAAGCGGGTCCATTTGCAACTCCCAGCATTTACCAGGCGCCAGGTTTTGGTGAATTGCTGGCCCGCATACATAGCGGTGCCATCGGGGATGGTGATGTCAAAGGGCACTCCGGTGTCAGCTTTGTTACAAGCCAGGTCGCTGGTTGGGCTGGGCGCAAGCGTCGCGCTGCGCGCGATAGTCGCGATCTGGGTGCTTTGAGCGGGTTGGGTGGCGGTAGGCGTAGGGGTTTGGGTAGGAAGGAAGGCCAGTGTTTCCAGCGCGGCCTGAGTTACCCGGGCGATGGAGGTCTGCAGGAGTGCTTGCTCGTCAAGGGTTGAAACCGGGCTGGCTGCCTCTGTTGGCAGGGCTTGTGGACGGCAGGCCACCAATAACGACAGAAGCAGAAAAAGGGTAACTATTCGAGAAAGAGCGGGTCGCATGGTTTGATTTTACATTAACTTGTTGCCGACTGCTCGGCTTGATGCGTGAAGGTTTTCGGGGAACTGCCAAAGTGGTGCTGCAGCGTTCCGTCCTGAAAGCGCACAGTCGTATTTTTACCATCGCGAATGATTTCCAGACCTCGATAACCGACCCTGATTGGCCAGGGAAAGGGATTCTGCCCTTGTAGTGTGACCTTTTTCTCGTCGTAAATACGGATTCCGGCCAGCTCCAACACCAGGCTGACAGGCAGTAAGCCGCCAATAGTATTTCGCAGGCCCACAAGCCGGCAGTTTCGGGCATCCCAGCGGTCGCTGGTACTGTGTTGCAGGCGCAGGAGGTAGCTTTGAGCCCGCAGTAATTGCCCCAGCAGTTGCAAAGCTGCCTCAGTCTCACCTCTGCGGATCATATCTGCCAGGATCAACAGGTTCCAGCCGAGGTTGACCACCTTCTTCTCAGCCTGAGGATCCAAGTTTTCGGGCAGTCCGAATTCGTGAGCAGCCAGGATACTGGTCGAATCTGGCGCAGCCAATAGAAGACCCAGATCAAGGCTATGTAGGTTGGCTCGATGAATTTGCAGGCGACCTTCTTTCATTTCGAGATCGGCAATTTTGTCGATCCGCGTAAAAATATGGCTGGTTGTATAGAAGTAACTGCCTGGGAGCCAGAGCAAACTTGCGGGTTCGACTGGCTCGACCACCTGCTTCCCGGCCTGATTTTCGCCATACAGATAAAACACGGGCGGCTTTTTTACCTGCACATCAGGCTTGAGACGCAGATTCAATCGAGCGGGTTTCGCCAGATAAATTGGTTTTGTGCCAAAGCCCTGCAGATATCCCTCAAAAATAATTTCGCCTGAATGCCAAAGCCCGCTCTCTCTGTCCAGGCAGGCAGAATCAAAATCGTTTTTGGCAAATCTTGCTATGAAGGCAGCCAACACAGTCAAATGACGATCGATCGTGTTAATCATTGTTTGATCTTCTGCTATCTGAGCCATTTTGCGCAAATGTTCGAGGTCAATGGCAAGTAGAGCCGCGAGATTGAGTTGCTCTGTGAAGTTGATGCGCGTAGGCATCGCTGTATCGTCCATTAGATCGAAAGCAGGCAGGCTGGTCAGACCGCACTGCTCAATGCTGCTCCACTCGGGGATACCGTCCTGATCGCGATCGTGCTCTTCACCGAACCATGCAAGGCAAATTGCCTTCAAAGAAGGGTAGATCTCCAGGAGGTAATCTTTCTGCTGGTGTTGCTGGTGTATGCGCCATCCCAGGTCACACAAGCATGGGAAGGGCAGGTCAGTAGAGGGGTCAGCAGAGACCGCTGCTGCGGTCTGCTTTAGATAGGTGGCAAGCATGACGGCGCCCAACTCCACTTGCGCAGGCAGCAGGCTGCAGAGCAGTTGCCACAGTTCCAAGGCTGAAATATCAGTGCGCACCGTCAGAACGGAAGGATTAAATGCCGAGTGGATGCTGCGGGTTCTATCCGGGCTAATTTGATTTTCGCTGTTTTTTCTCAATAGCTGAAAGGCCTGGTTCTGATTAGTGAATAATACAGCATCCCAATCACTTTCCGGTGTGGTGATCTGTACCATTCGTGCCTGATTGGCGACCTCGAGTCGAGCAACCTCACCATCCCAATTGACCGGGAACGTGATCGGCAGAGAGTCTTTTTCGCAGCCCTGGCTGAGCAGTTCACACTGCCATAAGGTTTGCAGGGTCTGCCCAGGTTTGAGGTATTGGTTTTGTTCCAGCGCGAGATTAGGGCTGATCACCGTTTTCGAACGCCCTTCCATGGTCAAAGTGAGATTTAGATTGCCTGTTTGACCTTTCAGGCAGGTTTCGTAGCCCAGACGGGTGTGTTTAAGTTCTGAGTTGCCCTGGAGGGTGATCAACCGGGCTGCCAACTTTGCACTGGCTTCTAAGTTGGCATCGCTGTGGTTGGTTACGCTGATACGCCCCTGAACCAGGTCGCCCCTGCGAACCCAAAATTCAATTACCGATTCAATCTCCGCAAAGGGCAAGGTCGTCAGTCTGACATAGTTCGAATAGAGTTTATCGATACGGGGAAGGCAGAAGAAATCCTGAATTCTCTCCTGAGTGACCTTATTAAGGCTGACCTGTGGCATGATTTGAAAGCTTTGCGCCTGTAGACCCAAAGTGCTCATCAGGCTGACTGGGGCGCAATCCTCGGTTTCTAACTGAGATCGGAAGAG
>CAZHXQ010000049.1:0-13414 GCA_964536465.1 uncultured Anaerolineaceae bacterium | reverse complement strand
AAGAATTCCAGATCGCAAAGCCCTCCCTGTTTGCTCGCTCGCGTAGTCTACAGAAAAGGTTGTGGCAGAGTAGTCTGCGTTGGGCCGGCAACAGCGCTGCGCACGTTTCAAAGACCCCACACGAGTTTGGCTGACCTGAAAGAATTATTTGCTTTTTCCCACGTGATAAAATCAATCTGATGGGTGAATATAAGCACTTCTCGATGCGAGTCACCGCCGTGAGGGCAGGGCTGCTGTTGGCTTGTCTGCTCAGTTTTTTGGCTGGCTGTCTCTCACAGAATAACCCACCAGAAATCACGCCTGTCCTGACGCTTGAAAAAAGCCCTGGCGCGCTTTCAGCGGAACTAAAGGCGACCATAATCGCCATTCATGCCACGCCGACCCCACTGCCATCGCCGACCCCCTGGAAGCTTGCTTCACCAACGCCAGATTTCGATCTTACACCCAGCCCTCTTCTTTCTGTCAACCCCTTCACCGGTCTGCGGGTGAGTAATTATGACCGTCTCCTGCGAAAACCACTGCTGGTCAAGCTGCTCAACTGGCCCCGCAGCCAGCGCCCCTTCTCAGGGATCAACCAGGCAGACCTGGTTTTTGAATTTTATACTGGTCATCAAACCAATCAGCTGTTGGCGCTATTCTATACCAGCGACGGCGAATCCATTGGACCTCTCGGTCCGGGAAGGCTGGTTGATGCTCGTCTGACCAGGCACTACCAGGCAGACCTGGTGGTTTCAACCGTTGACACTATGATCAAGGGTGTTTTTGACAACACTCTGCCAGAGCGTGTCTTTTACCAGGGATACACCCCCTGCCCGGGCATCTGCACTCAACCTGTGGCTCAGGGCGGCAAGACTTTCGCTGATACCTATGCGATTCGTGAAATTGGTGTGGCAGAACGCCCGCGTTACCAACCACCCCGTTTCGAAATGCTGACTTTTTCAGACTCGATAACCAAATGGGACGAAGACGCCACTCGCTTTAGTTTTCTGTATGCTGATTTTTCGGTAATGGACTGGCGTTTTAACCCCGATACTGGTAAATATCACCTCTGGCAAGAGGTTGAAGACCAGCATGGCACTCTCCAGCTTGCTCCCTCACTTGACACTGATGGCGAGCCCGTAGCATTCGAGAACGTGGTTTTCGCGCTGGCAAACTACATCGAATACAACAGCTCCACCTACGATATCAACTTGCGTGAAGGTGACCCCGATCAACAGGCCATCCTGCTGCGAGATGGAAAAATGACTTACGGCACCTGGTTTGCGGCTACGGACGTGGAGCCTTTCAGCTTTTTTGCCGACGGAAGGCCCTATGCATTAAAACCAGGTCGGTCGTGGATCACCTTCTCAACCACCATTTCCCGACCTGAACGCATTAACACGAGCGAATGGGACTTGTTGTTCAGGCTTCGCTAAGTTGAGCCTGCGGCTCAAAGCGCAGCGCTCGGGTTCCATTTAAGGTGACTATCAGAGAAATTCCGATATCGGCCAGTACCGCGACCCACAGCGGCGTCAGGCCCATAACTGCGAAGACCGCCACCAGGGCTTTGACCCCGAGGCTGATAATCACATTTTGACGAACCAATTTGTTAACGAATTTGGACAAACGGATTGCAAAAGGCAGTTTTTCAAGGTCGTCATTCAGTAACACGACATCTGCGGTTTCCAATACCTGGGCATTGCCGGCTCCGCCCATGGCAATACCGATGTCAGCCCGGGCTAATGCTGGCGAATCGTTGATCCCGTCGCCAGCCATAACCACATTCCCGTATTTGGCTTTCAGCCTGGTCAGCCACGCCAGTTTCTCTTCTGGCAGCAGTGCCGAATGCACTTCATCGATACCCACCTGTTTAGCCACCTTCTCGGCAACTGTGGGGTTATCTCCCGTGAGTATTACCGGATGCAGGCCTGCTGATCTGACGTCGCGAATGACCTGCTCCATTCCAGGTCGGAGCGCGTCTTCGACGCTTAGAAACCCGCGCACCATCTCACCATCACAGACTAACATGGTGCTCTTGCCCTGCTCTTCAGCTTCACGCACTGCTGAGACCAGCTCTTCTGGAGTTTGGTGCTCTGACAGGAAAAGCGAAAGGCTGCCAACCGTGCCCA
This sequence comes from uncultured Anaerolineaceae bacterium, assembly GCA_964536465.1. GTDB lineage: Bacteria > Chloroflexota > Anaerolineae > Anaerolineales > Anaerolineaceae > Mesolinea. The sequence continues at coordinate 11,306 of CAZHXQ010000049.1, read as the reverse complement.
GTTTTCCATTAACGTATCCTGTTTGGCCCTTGCCTTCCAGTACTTTGAGATCCTCCGCGGGCGGATAACGGCTGGCGATACCCCTGCGATTGGCTTCATCGATGACCGAAGAGGCCAGCGGGTGACTGCTGTGGACTTCCAATGCGCTGGTATAGGCTACCAGGTCGTCACAGCGCGTGCAAAATCCATCGCTCAGGCAGTCAACTGCTTTGACCTGGCTGACAACAGGTTCACCTTTTGTGAGTGTGCCGGTCTTATCAAACGCGATTGCCCCCGCGTTGGAAAGCCCCTCAAGAAAAACGCCGCCTTTGAAGATCACACCTGCTTTTGCGGCACGGGTGAGACCACTGATCATAGTGATTGGCGTGCTTATCACCAGTGCGCACGGGCACCCGATCATTAATAACGAAAGCGAACGGTGCAACCAGCCATAAGATGAACCGACATTCCAAAATGGTTGGTTGAAAACAAACACAGGAATAATGACAACCAATAAGGCGATGACAAACACGATGGGGGTATAGATAGCTGCAAAGCGGTCAATGAACTTAACCTGTTCGGCCTTATTTTGCTGGGCTTCAGTCACCAAATTGATGATGCGTTGGATGGTATTATCCTGTGCGTAGCTGGTCACTTCCACCTGCAATACTCCCTGACCATTAATACTGCCGGAGAGCACTTCTTCGCCAACCGTTTTTTCGATCAGCTTGCTCTCACCGGTTATCGGCGCCTGGTTGACTGAGCTGCTGCCCCGCAGGATGACACCGTCCATAGGTATTCGGTCGGCCGGTCTCACGATGATGGTGTCTCCCGGGTTTAAGGCTTGGACGCTCACCTCGATTTCACCTTCTGGCTGCAGGCGTATAGCGGTTTTTGGCGCAAGGTCAGCGAATTCTCGCAGTATCTCGCGCGCGTTATCATTGATATAGTCTTCCAGGGCTTCAGAAGCCGTAAAGAGCAGCAGCAAGATGATGGCTTCATAAGTCTCGCCAAGAACTACCGCGCCGATGGCGGCGACCGACATCAACGTGTTCATGTTAAAGCGTTGGTTTTTGATCAGCGTGGCAAAACCATCACGAAATACCGTCCATCCGGCAAGTGGCAGAATCAATAACTGGACGATCATAACCCAGGGCTGAGTTATGCCGATACGCTCAGCAAACAGGCTAATAACCAGCAACGCCAACCCAACCAGAACGATTTTGAGGTCAGGCGCATTCCAAAACGAATCCAGAAATCCGCCAAAACCAAGTCCTACCTTGTTTTTCCTGGGTTTGTCATCGTCAAGACAAACCACGGACCCCGCCACGCAGCTGCAGCTCTGATCGCCGCATCGATCCGCCTGTGCTAATTCTGATTTCTTCGTGTGATTATCGGCATCCATCATTGTTCTTACTCCCTGATGTCCAGATGATAACTGTGCTCCAAGGCCAGTTGAAGAAGCCCTTCAATGTGGTCATCATCAATTTGGTAGTAGATATTCTTGCCATCCCTGCGGTTGGAGACAAAGCCCAGGTTGCGCAGCACCCGTAACTGGTGGGAAACCGCGCTCTGACTGATCTCCGTCTGTTCAGCCAGATCGGAAACGCAGGTCTCGCCCTCCATCAGGATCGAGAGCAGCCTCAGACGGGTGACATCGCCCAAACCTTTAAAGGTCTCAGCCAGCAAACTTGCTCTTTCCAGATCTAACCGTTCTCGTGTAATTTGTTCCATCTTCTCACTCTAATGTATGAATATGTGCTCATGCGTTCATATTATCATGCTGGTCAAGATCTGGCAAGTGTTTTCAACAATGTTTTTACGGATATGCTCAAATTGTTTAAAAGAGTGAGCGGAAGCCTGACCTTTTCAGCCTGTGGGTTGATATTCAGCCAGGTAGCGCAGCAAGGCCGCGGTCAGTTTGGCATCGTCGACAGCATGGTGGCTGTTAGGCAGGTCTATGCCGCAAAAGTTACCAGCAAACTCCAGTTTTTGAGATTTGAAATTATTGGCTCTGCGGTTCCATTCGCCATACCAGGCAGCAAACATATTCATCATGCAGAAGGTTTGGTTGCGATGAAGGTTCCAAGGCAGCAGCGCATTCTCCACCGATTGTTTCATCAGGCGGAAATCGAACTCGGCGTTATAGATGCCAATAGCGCGGTCACGCAGAATGGCCTCAACCTCGGGCCAGGCGCTTTTCATAGTGGGAGCCTCCCGTACCATTTCGTCAGTGATGCCGTGAACTTTGATGGCATCTTCCGGAATCGTTCTTTCAGGATTAATCAGACCGCTGAACAAAACATTGCCAGCCAGGTCCACAATGCCGACTTCGATGACCAGGTCATACGGGCCGAAACCTGTCGTCTCAGTGTCCAGAAAGATGGGATTCAGCCCAACGACCTGACGGGCTCTTTCCAGTACTTTTGGGTGCGCGAGTGGATATGCCATATTAACCTCGCAGTGATTATATCAAGCCTTGCTGGTCAGCGTGCTTGTTAGACAGCTTGTTAGACAGCTAATATGATCACCATTGCGGGGATTTGTTGAACAGGGTGGAAACACATTTTTCTGGCTTGTGGTATATCTTAATCAAACATACAGAGGAAATAAATTGTGGTAGAAAAGCCCCTGGAAGAAAGCTCTTCCAATCAAGACGATTTGCTGCATAAGGTGAGCAACCATCTGATTAAGAATTCTCCCGGTATGCGGGTGGTAAAAACAGCTTTGGCGATTATCGTCTGCCTGGTGATCGAATATTTCCGCGCCAGCAGTTCGCCATATTACTCCAGCATCGCCACCGTTGTCTGCCTGCAGCCCACCCTTAAATCCACCCTAAACGCCGCGATTGACCGAACCCTTGGCACCATTGTCGCCGGTGTTTATTCCTACTTGTTGGCAGTTCTCCTGGTTAGCGCCTGGGGGTTGTCACCCAACAGCCTTGAATACTACGCTCTGATTGGCGCGCTTTCTTTTCCGCTGATGGCCATCATGCTTGTGATCAAAAAGCCTGCGGCGCTGGGCATTACCGTGATAGTCTTTCTCGTGATTATGCTCAGCATCACCGATACCGATCCATTATCTTATACTATCGAGCGCGTGGTTGCCACGCTGGTAGGGATCGCGGTAGCATTATTTATCAACTGGCTGCCCTGGCTCAACAAAATTGGCACCCGAATGGGCACGGTTGACATCGGGGAGATCCTGAAGGGTAATGCTGAAATGTCCAACCGATAAGCAGGGAGATCCAATGAAACCAACTGAAATATTAAACAAACTCATCAACAAAGCAGATAACATCGTCTTTTTTGGCGGAGCAGGCGTATCCACTGCTTCAGGTATTCCAGACTTTCGCTCTGCTACAGGCCTCTATAATCGTCAGCGCCAGACAAATTACTCGCCAGAAACCATGCTCAGCTATCAGTTTATGCTTGGACACCCTGAGGAGTTTTACACTTACAAGCGCGAAAATCTGAATTATCCAGGAGCAAAACCCAACTTGGCTCACAACGCGCTGGCGCGCCTGGAATCCCTAAAGCCCAATACCACGGTCATCACGCAAAACATCGATGGACTACACCAGGCAGCCGGATCAAAAAATGTTCTCGAGATCCACGGCAGCATGCAGCGTTTCTATTGCATGGATTGTGGTCGTGACTTCCCGGCAGACTTGGTCTGGGAGGGCCAGGGCGTACCACACTGTCCTGTCTGCGAGGGCATGATCAGACCAGACGTGGTTCTTTATGGCGAAATGCTGGACCAAAGTGTCATGCGCCGTGCCCAGAGTGCCATCCAGCAGGCCGATCTGATGATTGTGGGTGGCACCTCACTGGTTGTCTACCCCGCGGCCGGCTTACTCCAGGATTTCCGGGGGGAAAACCTGGTGCTGATCAATCGTGATCCAACTCCCTACGACCAGCTGGCAACTTATGTCTTTCATGAAGATTTGGGGAAGATCCTGGACCAGGCTATACCCTGAACAGGCCGCAAATTAGATAAGGATTAAAGCGATCTGTTGGTTAAACTAAAACAGCCGCCTCACCTGCGGCTGCTCTAGTTTTGATCTAGAAATTGTCTTATCACAATCCGATCCTGTCCGTGCAATTTGAAAGGAGAGAAACAATATCTGCCCGGACAATGAATATATTAACCCGAGTTAGTTAAAATTAGTTCAAAACTTTGTTATCGTTTTGTTAAGGTTGACAAGTCAACTATCTTGGCGTCCGGGGTAGATGATTTCGTTGGTCTATCAAGCTGATGCCAAAGGTGATTAGAATAATAGAGATTTAACCCGAAGCCTGACTTTCGTTTAAAGAGAGTTCTCTGAAGTTTCACCAGCAACCCGGACTGACCGCCCCTCCCGTTTTGAGCAGGCATGGCAGGGGACAACAACTGCAGCCTTTGGCGCCTTTTTATGCTATCATTATCAACAGAAAATCATGAAGTTTTGGAAAAAAACCTTCCCCTTTCTACTGCTTAACATCGTTGTTTCGGCGGCGACAATGTTGACGGTTTTGTGGTTTTGGCAACAGCGTAATCCCTTACCTGACACCAAAGCCAGCTTTACGCCAGCCGTGACCCAGGCTGTTGTGCCCTCCCAGCAGGTTATAGAACAGCCTTCCGAGCCGAGCAAGGCAGCGCCTTCCGGTCTTCTGGACATTGAGGGCGTCTTTGGCGCCGGTGACTTAAACGTGGAATACGTCCTCATCCGCAATCAAAGCGACGTGAGCGTCAACCTGGATGGCTGGTCTGTGGCTTCTTCCACTGGTGAAGTTTATGCCCTTCCACTGCTTAATCTTAATAAAAATGGGGCTGTCAGGCTTTATTCCAAGCACGGCACAAACACTGTCATTGAACTATACTGGAACTCAGACCAGTCACTTTGGGCTTCTGGCAGCCAGGTTAATCTCATCGATCAATCCGGTCAACAACAAGCCACCTGGCAGGTCCCGTAAGAAACGTAAAGAGAGATTTATGTCACAAGCATTTTATAGAGTATGGCGCCCCGCCCTTTGGGATGAAGTGGTCGGTCAAGACCATGTTGTCCAAACCTTACGCAACGCCATCACCACCGATCGCGTTGGGCATGCCTACCTTTTTGCCGGTCCAAAAGGCACCGGCAAGACCACCAGCGCGCGCCTGCTGGCCAAAGCTGTCAATTGTCTCGACCCGAATGAAAGTGTGCGACCCTGCAATAAGTGCGAAAATTGTCTGGCGGTAAATGAGGGACGCTTCCTCGACCTGATCGAAATCGACGCTGCCTCTAATACCAGCGTGGACGACGTGCGGGAATTGCGCGAGAAAATCAACTTTTCACCCTCGCAGGGCAAATTCAAGGTTTATATCATCGACGAGGTGCACATGCTCAGCACCTCGGCCTTTAATGCGCTGCTTAAAACACTTGAAGAGCCTCCTTCACACGTCATTTTCATCCTTTGCACAACAGAGATCCACAAAATTCCCGCCACCGTGCTCTCGCGTTGTCAGCGCCACGAGTTTAGGCGGATTCCTGTGCCGGTGATCATCGGCAAACTGACTGAACTGACCAAAAAAGAGAAGATCAAGATCGAAAAGGACGCGCTCAGTCTGATCGCCCGGCAGGCAACAGGATCGATGCGTGATGCGATCTCACTGGTGGATCAGCTCTCTTCGATGTCCGGGAAAATCACGCTTTCCATTGCCCAGGAAGTTTTGGGGACCGCCACAAGTCAATCGGTCATCGAACTGGTTGACGCGATCCTGACCAAAAACAGCGCCGCCGGGCTCGAAATTATCCACAAAGCATTGGACAGCGGCACTGACCCTCGGCAATACGCACGTCAGATGGTCGATTATCTGCGGAACTTGCTGGTGATCAAACTTCAGGCTGGGCAAGACCTCGAACTCACAGCCGAAACACGTGAAAAAATGCAAGTCCAGGCCGAAAATTTGGACATCAACCAGCTTGTAACCGTAATCAGCGCCTTCAGCGAGGCATCCACCGATCTAAAAGCAAACTGGCACCCGGGTCTCGGCCTGGAATTGGCGTTTGCTGGCTCGCTTTACCGGCCTGCCACCTTTGACCAACCTCCGGCTGAGACTGAAGAAAACGAGTATGCCCGGTCTCGTTCCAAACCAAAAGACGTGCCCTTTAGTGACGACGCGGCCCAGGGGACCCCAGAAAAGGCAGGCTCAGAAAAAAACGGGGAAGTAAAGGCGGAAACCATCGATATGGATCCACCATTCGTGCCAGGCACACCGTTGACCCTCGAGCTCGCGCTTTCGCAGTGGGACCGCGTCAAGCGGGCGGTGGGCTCAAAAAATCGGATCACGGCAGCGGTGGTTAACTCGGGCAGGATAGTTCAGGCAAGCGGCGGCACGATTGTGCTTAACTTTTCCAGCGAACTACTGCGCGACCGCATTCAGGAAGAAAAAGCCAGCAAACTGGTTAACTTTATGTTAAATAAAATTTATGGACAGGATATTAACTTGATCTGTACAGTTGGCAATCAAAAAATCAATCTGAACCCCAAGGCTGAGGTAGATCTGATTGATTTCGCTGTCAATAATTTAGATGGAAAACTGCTTGAGATTGACCCCCTACAGGCAGGAAAGGAAGAATAACTATGGCAAAAGGATATCGCGGCCCCTCCGGAGGAAGCAAAGGGCAAGGAAACATGATGGCACAGCTGGCCAAGATGCAGGAGCAAATGGCACAGGCACAAGCAGAACTCGCTGACGAGACCGTCACCGAAACTGCCGGCGGAGGAGCAGTCTCGGTTACAATGAGCGGCAACCAGATATGCAAAGCCGTTGAGATTGACCCGCAACTGCTTGAAGACACCGACGCAGAGATGCTGCAAGACCTGGTTCTGACGGCAGTAAACAAAGCGCTTGACAGTTCCCGCTCACTTTCAGAAGAGAAAATGGCCCCTTTCACCAGCATGCTTGGTGGATTAGGTTTAGGTTTGTAGACAAATGCGCACAGTTCCCGGTCCGGTTCAAAACCTGATTGACGCGTTCTCGCGTCTGCCGGGCATTGGCCCTAAAACCGCTTCGCGGCTGGCCTTCTTTTTACTCAAATCACCGGAAGCGCTCTCGCGAGAGCTGGCAGAAGCGCTGGAATGCTTGCAAAGCGGTACCTCCAACTGTCAGCAGTGCTTCAACATCACCCTGGCTGGCGAACAAATCTGCGAAATCTGTGCCTCAGCAGAACGCAGTGATGAAACCATCTGCGTGGTCGAAGAGCCGCTGGATGTTTTGGCAATTGAGCGAACCAGCGCATACCAGGGCAAATATCATGTCTTGATGGGTGTCCTATCGCCCATTGAGGGCATCGGTCCGGACCAAATCAACATCTTCCCGCTGCTCGAACGCTTGAAAAGCGGTCGGACCAAAGAGGTCATCATCGCCACCAACCCGTCGATGGAAGGCGACGCGACAGCACAATACCTGCAGCAGCGTGTGGCGCCGCTGGGCATCAAGGTCAGCCGCCTGGCTCGCGGGCTGCCTGTGGGAGGCGATATCGAATATGCCGATCAAAACACGCTCCAACGCGCCTTGGCGTACCGGCAGACCATGGAATAGCTCTAAACCTGCCTCACAGGTTTGTCAACAAGATTTTGGACTGGGCTACGTCTAAGAAAGAAGCAAATTATCTCAATTTTCCGCTATTCTCAGTAGAAAACAGACGCAAAATGCATCAAGAGCGTTACTTGATTACGAATGTTCAGGAAAGGTGGCTGCGGATAAGATAAAAAGACGATCATCGGCGGTTAGCTTTGAAATTCTCATCCAAAAAAGGAGCGTAATGACAGACGAAAATTACAAAGGCGATAAAAGTGATTTATACAAAAGTCTTTCCTGGCAGCTGCTGGAGGTGACGGAGAACGCGGCAATGGCGGCCGCAAGAGCCGCAGGACACGGAGATAAAAACCTGGCCGACGCGGCAGCGGTAGATGCGATGCGCACTACCCTAAACCGCATGCCTGGAATTTCAAGTGAAATTAAAATCGGAGAAGGTGAACGGGATGATGCCCCCATGCTTTTTATTGGCGAGAAGTTGGGCAACGGCGCGCTCAACATCGATATCGCCGTTGATCCCCTGGAAAACACCAACGCAACCGCTAACTTAAATTCTGGCGCCGTCTGCGTTCTGGCTGCTGCGCCGCATGGTGGCCTGACCAGAGCTTCCGATACCTATATGGACAAGCTCTGTGTAGGCAGGGACGCTGCCGATTATGTTGACATCCGGCTTGAACCGGAAGAAAACGTCAACCGCCTGGCTAAAGCGCTGAAGCGCCGTGACAATCGCGAGCTGACCATCACTGTCTTGGACCGCCCTAGAAACGCAGAGCTTATCTCCAGGCTGCGGTCAACTGGTGCACGAGTGAGATTAATACCGGATGGAGACCTGATGCCCTGTGTATTCAGCTGTTTTAAAGGTGTGGGCGTGCATGCCGTCATGGGCATTGGAGCTGCTCCGGAGGGTGTCATTTCAGCTGCAGCAGTGAAACTTTTGGGCGGCAAAATGCAGGCTCTTTGGAAATGGAAAAACGAGGAAGACAAAGAACGCCTGATTAACATGGGCGTGAGGCTCGACGAAGTTTACACACAGGATGACCTGGCTCCAGCCGACGACTTGATTTTCTGTGCCACAGCGGTCACACCGATCATGACCACCTCAAAAGCAGTGCTCGAGGGCGTCAGCTTCTTCCCGGGCGGTGCCAAAACCAGCAGCCTGGTCATCACGCGGGGTTTCATGAACTTTGTCCCCACCACTCATGTTTTGGATCCGGAAGTCTTTGAGGAAGAAAGAAGCGAATTCCGACTTTATTGATTTTAGCCTTGGAGAACTAACGAATTGGCGAACCCTGGCACAAGCTGCCAGGGCTGCCGAGTGCGGCATTCCGCCTCAGACAATCTCATTTTGGTAGGATTTGGTGTTGTAGCGAACCCTTGTACAAGCTGCCAGGGAAAACAAAACGCTATCCCTCCCTACATATGCCAATTTTGATAGCGAGCATGGCAATTTTCTGACAAGCCCTGATGATCGGATATAGCATCGGGAAATTTGAAACTCCCTCGGCCAATCATTCCTATTAACGCAGCATTATACAAAATCCTAAACTTTGTACAATAGCAAATGTCGGGATTTTAAATAGTATTATATTTATACATTGGTCAATTTTTAAGAACAGTCAAATGAGCACACACATAGTGACTGTCCACAAGCTCCATGGTTTTTGGAAACACATTGCTATTTGCGTTGTCAACCACATATAGCCGATTCTGGAGGCTTATGAGCATGAATCTATATATTTTCATCCCTAAGAATAGGAATAGAAAAGAAAACAACAATTATATTTTGAACGTAAAAGGAGGTTCATGATGAAATCAAAATTTAGAAAGTCTGCTTGGGTGGTGATAATCGTGATGATTGGGCTACTTGGGCTGACCGCGGCTACTATCGCTTCGGATATCGACTGGCCTTGGTCTTCTGAACCTGGAACTGTATTTTCAGCCCCGGGAGAAAAAGCCCAAATTGATGAAGTGAAATTACAGCCAGATGATAATGGCTATACTGGCCCGGCTCCTAAAGCAGTAGGAGAGGTTTTGATGCCCAGCGCTGAGGGGCAAGACCAAACCGTTAATTGGGACGCATTGATCCCTGAGTCCGCCCCGGACCGGAAAAGTACGGATGCTGACCTCAATTGGTCTGGGTTTCACTATTACAATGTAACCGGGTCAGCCCTGCGTCCCCGGGACAGTTCTGTGGAGTGGGCGAGTGATTCCACTGGCCGATGTCTTTACATGACTGCTGGTGATAATAGCCGAATTTTTAACCTCCATCTGGACATACCGCACGGAGCCCGTATCGATTACCTGCGTCTCTTCTACTATGACACAAGCTCCGCTAATTCCACTGCATGGGTAACCCGGTATGATGATGTGGGGGGAGTACAGGACCTCAGCTTTGTGAGTTCTGCAGACACGACAGGTTACGATACTGCGGTAAGCTCTCTAATAGAACACGTGGTTGATAACATCGATTACTCCTATCTACTCAACTGGCGCCCGAATGAAACAGGCTCGACTATGATGCTTTGTGGCCTTCGGGTTGCCTACAGGTTGCCATAGTCGCTGCAATAGTGACAGATAGGTGAATCATGAAAAATAAAACATTCGTAAAACGACTGGCAATGGCATTGATCGCGATATTTCTGCTAAGTTCACTCACCTCGTTCAATTCTTTACCTGAAGCAGAAGCAAATTCCATTTCCGAAAATGACCAAGTAATTAATTCGTTACAAATGGGGTCTTTCTGGGTTACATCTTATGGCCCAACTCGTGTTGACTTGGTTTGGCTCCCATTTGGCAAAGACATAGGCTACCATACTGTATTGAGCGATTATATCGGAGAAATAGTTGATACGTCTGGCAAAAGTTATCTGATAAACTGGCGTCCTATGCTATTGGGTGACACGCTACAGGTATGCGGTGTGCGCGTTGCATTTAGTCCTCCACTAGTAGGCGGAGGCTTCGATCCTTTCTATAGTTATGTCCATATCCCCGGTTCAGTTTTACTGCCTCGGGCAAGCAACGTCGAATGGAGCTCAGATAATTCTGGTGGATGCATTTTCGCAGAGTCCGGGAACAAAAGTACAATTTTCAATATCAATCTGAACATTCCTGACGGAAGTCGAATCGACTACTTACGGGTCTACTATTACAGAGAAGCCCAGCTTTTCCTCCCCATGATTAACAAATAACTTCCATTTGAAAACTAGATTCAACAAGAGAGCCCGGACGACCATCGTGGCTCTCTTGTTCACATCAGGTGGGTATCCTGATTTAATTAAAAAAAACCTGATGTGACTTAAATGTTTCAAACCCGAACAGGAGTCTGATCGGGAGTTTTATCCTCCCAGACGAACAGTCAGGGTGATAAACTAGGCCAGCAGGATTTGCTCGTTAGAATCAAGTATAATTTTTAAGTTAAATCAACTTAAGGTGGAGTAGCGTCATGTATCTTAGCGGCAACCAGGTTCGTCAATCATTTATCGATTTCTTTGCTGAGCGTGGGCACACAGTGGTGCCCAGCGCCTCGCTTATTCCGGGTGGCGACAGCACGCTGCTGTTTACTAACGCCGGCATGGTCCAATTCAAAGACGTCTTCCTGGGCACCGAAACCCGTCCTTATACACGCGCGGTCAATTCCCAAAAATGTCTGCGCGTCTCGGGCAAACACAATGACCTCGATACCGTCGGACGAGATAACACACATCACACCTTCTTTGAAATGCTCGGCAACTGGTCTTTTGGTGATTATTACAAAAAAGAAGCCA
>CAZHXQ010000048.1:0-13553 GCA_964536465.1 uncultured Anaerolineaceae bacterium | reverse complement strand
AACCGACGAGTGTTAGCTTGGAAGGCTAATGCCTTACCACTTGGCGACGCCCGCGCATTTCCTATTTTAGTCTAAAAAGAAACAATGTCAATATTTTCCGCTGAGCAATCAGTTCCTCTTACGGTTGAGAGACCTGTGGCCCAGTCTTAGCCTTGCCCTGCATGCCATTCAGGTCATTGCTTGTTCAATAAATCAAGCAGAATCTCTCGCGTACGTTTAGGGTCAGCTTTGCCGCCTGAGGCGCGCATCACCTGCCCCACAAACCAGCCCAACAAGCTCTCCTTGCCCGCGCGGAAATTTGCCACCTCATCGGGAGCGCCAGTCAGGACAGATTCAATCTGCGAGCGCAAGGCATCAGCATCCGCGATTAAACCCAGACCCTCTTCCTCAACAATCCTGGCGGGGGAATTACCCGTTTTTTCCACTTTATTGAGCAGGCTTTTGCCTGTAGAAGCGTTAATTTTACCCTCATCCACCAGGCGGATGATTTCTGACAGGTTTTCAGGCTTCAATACCAACTCATCAGCGGTCTTGCCCAGGTCATTGAGCAGGCGGGAGAGGTCGTTGATCATCCAGTTGGCCACCGCTTTGGCTTCGCCGTTGTAGGCCTGAACCGCCGCTTCATAATAATCGGACAAACTGCGTTCGCTGGTCAGGATCTCTGCGTCATACTGAGAGAGTTGATAGTCTTTCTCAAAGCGCGCGCGTCTGGCCAGCGGCAATTCCGGCAACCCCGCATGGATCTGCGCGATCTCGTCAGCGCTGAATACCACCGGCAATAAATCGGGCTCACGGAAGTAGCGGTAATCGGCCTCGGTCTCTTTGGAACGCATCTTGGTCAGTTTGCCTGTGTCGGCATCCCAATCCAGTGTAAATGACTGAACTTTGCCGCCCGACTCGACCAGTTCGATCTGGCGTTTGGCTTCTTCACCAATTGCCTGGCGGACAGAATCGATGGAGTTCACATTTTTGATTTCGGTCTTGGTGTTCAAAACATCGCTGCCGCGTTCCCGGATGGAAACATTGGCGTCGCATCTCAGGTGCCCCCGCTCCATGTCAGCCTCTGAAACGCCGATCCAGCGTAAAAGCTGGCGAAGGCGAATCAGATATTGGGCGGCTTCGTCCCCTGAGCGCAGGTCGGGTTCAGTCACCATCTCAATCAAGGGCACGCCACAGCGATTGAAATCGAGCAGGCGTGCGCCGTGTTCCGTTTTGGTCTTGCCGGCATCTTCTTCGAGATGAAGGTTGTGGATACGCACCCGGCGAGTTTGGCCGTTTTCCAATGGCAGGTCAAGGTACCCGCCTTTGCCGATGGGCTGGTCAAACTGGGAAATCTGGTAACCCTTGGGCAGGTCTGGGTAAAAGTAGTTTTTGCGATCGAAGTAAGATATGGGGTTGATTTCCGCCTGCACAGCCGCTGCCAGGATGGCGCCTTTGCGCACTGCTTCGGCATTTAAGACTGGCAATACCCCGGGCAGACCGCTGCAAACCGGGCAGATGTTGGTGTTGGGCTCATCTTCCCACGAGTCGGCTTTGCAACTGCAGAAAATTTTGGTTACGGTGTTGAGCTGAATGTGGGTTTCTAACCCGACGATCACTTCGTAATCTTTCATGCTTTCACCTCGCCCTGGAGTACTTGTGGTTGCGCTTTGCGCCAGCTCTCGTTTGCGCTCACTTGCTCGTAGACGTGCCCAATGCGCAAGATCATATCTTCGCGATAGTCGTTGCCAATAAACTGGATCCCAATGGGTAAATTGTTATCGTCCAGCCCGCCTGGCAGGGTCAATGCCGGCACACCGGCATGGTTGCTGGCGACGGTCATTTGGTCCGAGTATTGCATCAGCACCGAGTTGCCGAAAAGGGCCCTGCGTTTGAAGGCGGTTGTGGCGGTGGTGGGTGTGAGCAGGGCATCCAGCTGGTAGTCACCTGTCGGGTCGAAAACCCGGTCGAAATCGCTGCGGATTAACGAGCGGACTTTGAGCGCTTTTTGATAATAACTCGAAGCGTGTTCGGCAGCTGAGAGATACATACCCATCAGGATGCGCAGTTTGGGTTCCAGACCAAAGCCCTCGGCCCGACTGCGCCTGTACAGCTCGTTTAGATCGCTTGCGTTTTCAACGGTACGATGGCCGTATTTCACGCCGTCAAAGCGGTGCAGGTTGGATGCGGCTTCAACCCGGGAGATGACAAAATAAGTGGGGATGCCGTAGCGGGTGTTGGGCATGGGCACGTTTTCGATGATCTCAGCACCAGCTCTGGCGAGCAAATCCGCGGCTCGCAAAACAGCCTCGCGCACTTCCTTTTGGACCGGTTCTGAATGCACTTCGCCGCTTTCCAAATCAGGGTAGTAAACGGCTTCGTAATCAGGTGTAAGCCCAATACGCAGACCCTTTACGTCCTGCTCCAGAGCTTCAAGATAGTTATCGACCGGTCTGACAGAGGAGGTGCTGTCTTTGGGGTCATGGCCTGCAATTGCCTGGAGCATCAAGGTTGTATCGCGTACATCTCGCGAGATCGGTCCGGGACAATCTAAAGATGAAGCAAAGGCGACCAGCCCCAGACGAGATACGCGTCCGTAACTGGGTTTCAGTCCAACCACGCCACAAAAAGCTGCCGGCTGGCGGATTGAGCCGCCAGTGTCGGTGCCTAATGACAGCGCGACCTCCTGAGCGGCGACGCTGGCAGCGGAACCTCCTGATGAGCCCCCGGGGACGTGTTCGGTGTTCCAGGGGTTGTTGGTGGAAGGTTGGAATGCGCTGGATTCGTTGGAGGAGCCAAAAGTGAACTCATCCAGGTTAACCTTACCAAGCACCAACGCGCCGGCGTCCATCAGCCTTTGAACGGCAGTAGCGGTATAAGGAGGCTTGAAATTGGCTAAAATTTTCGAAGCGGCAGTCGTATAACTGCCCTCGAGAGTAAAAATGTCTTTGATAGAGACCGGTACCCCCGCCAGCAAACCGGGATATTTGCCATTTGCGAGCATCTGCTCAATCCGTTCGGCTTGTGAAAGTGCCAGGTCTTCGGTCACCTGGATGAAGGCGTGAACCTTCTTTTCCTCTTCAGCAGACAGGTTAACAGGCTCCAGCTTACCGGCTGCGCCGTCTACGGCTTTGATTTGAGCAAGCGATGATTCCACCATCTCGCTGGCTTTAATTTCACCCGAGCGGACTTTTTGAGCAACTTCGAAGGCACTTAAGCGAGTCAGGCTCATTTTGCCCCCTTGACATCCGGCACGCTGATCATGCCGTCTTCTGTTTCAGGTGCCAGCGCGATAATGGCGGCAGGGCTGGGAAAAGGCTGCCACACGTCCTCACGGGGTGGAGCCCCCCGTGGGTCGAGCCCGTGCAGCGATGGTTGAGTATCATCAGGCAGAGGGATCTGAATCAGGGCTTCGACAGAGGCAAGCTGATGGTTCATTTCTTCATACAGGTAAGCGCTTTCTACGGCAGTCAATTCAAGCGCTGCCAGACCTACCAGTTTATCGAATAATTCGGGGCTGATGCGTTTTATTGTCATGGTTATTCCTTGGTATGCGCTGGGCAAATTATACCGTATGGGTACAATGCAAAACGGAACGAGATTCACTCGCTCCGTCAAGGTTTGCTGTCTGGTTGGGCCTAATTTACTTCAGTATCATCAGGGTAGTCGGCCAAAGCCTCCTCAATGCGTGCCATGACGTCGTCGCTGAGCATCGGCACAACCTCCAGTGCTTTGAAGTTTTCTTCAATCTGGCTGACCTTACTGGCTCCGGTGATGACCGTGCTGACGTTGGGGTTTTTGAGGATCCAGGCCAAAGACATCTGTGCCAGACTTACACCCAGGTCATCGGCGATTTTGGCCAGGTTCTCGACCGCCTGCATGCGCTTGGGATCGCTGAACATTTCTTTCAGCCATTCGTAGCCAGGCAGGTTGGCGCGGCTGCCTTCAGGGAAAGTGCCGCTGCGATATTTTCCTGTGAGCATGCCGGATTTCAGCGGGCTCCAGGTGGTGGTGCCCAGACCGAGTTTGCGGTAGAGGATGTCATACTCCTGTTCGAAGCGAGTACGGTGAAGCAGGTTGTATTCGGGCTGCTCCATGGTGGGCCCGATCAAGTGGTGTTTTTTAGCGATTTTGGCGGCTTTTAGAATGGCTTCAGCCGGCCATTCTGACGTGCCCCAGTAAAAGGCTTTGCCTTGATTAATGACGTGGTTAAAGGCCCGAACGGTTTCTTCAATCGGGGTATCGGGATCAGGCCGGTGGGCAAAGACCAGGTCAACGTGGTCGAGCCCGAAATTGCGTAGCGAACGATCCATGCCCTCGACGATGTGTTTGAAACTCAGACCGATCTCGTTAGGGGTTTTGCCGCCCCAGAAGATCTTGGTAGAGAGCACATACTGCTCACGTGGCCAACCCAGTTCGCGCAGCGCCTGCCCCATGATCTTTTCAGATTCACCCTGCGCATAGGCCTCGGCGTTATCAAAAAAGTTTACTCCGCGTTCCCACGCGGCCGTCATCAGTTGTTTTGCATGATCGATATCGACCTGGTTGTGGTAAGTGACCCAGGAGCCAAAGGATAGTTCAGAAACTTTGAGACCTGATTTTCCTAAGTGACGATAATTCATAGTTCCTCCTTGTGATTAATCTTATTATATAAGGTTGTGATATAAAAACACGGATATGTAGAGGGAGGCCTGCCTACCGTAAGTCTGCCAAGGGCTGCGTTCTTAGCGAACTGAGTTAAATTCGTTGACGCTGAAATGAGACCGTGATATTATTTCTTCCTTGACGCCCCCATCGTCTAGTGGCCCAGGACGTGGCCCTCTCAAGGCCGAAACCGGGATTCGAATTCCCGTGGGGGCATTTTTTATTTCTGTTCCCGCTTGATCAGAAGCGGGTTGATCTGGGCAAATCGACATGAACAAACCAGAGGAATTTGACATTCTTTACCCACGCAACAGCTTCCGCAGAAAGGTGATGAACCTGGTTGGCAAAGGGCTGTTTCGTCTGCTTACCCGCCTGGAGGTCAGCGGTCTGGAAAATATCCCCTCTGAGGGTCCGGTGATCCTGGCGGCAAACCACGTTTCGAACCTTGAGCCAATCCTTGTGGCTGTTTATCCTGAACGCCAGGTGGAATTTATGGGCGCCGGAGACCTGCCCTTTGAAGGTTTCATCGATCAGATTGTGGCCTTCTATGGCTTTATCCCGGTCAATCGGGGAAACCTGGATCGCAAAGCCATTAACCAGGCGCTGGGTGTACTCAAACAGGACGGCGTTTTAGGGATTTTCCCGGAAGGGGGGGTTTGGAACCCGGGTCAAATGGAGGCGCAAGTTGGGGTGGCCTGGTTGAGCCACAAAGCCGGGGCGGTGGTTGTGCCGATCGGTTTCAGCGGCTTTCACGCGAGCATCGCTAAAACGCTCAGGCTGAAACGTCCTCATCTTGAGATGAAAATTGGCAAGCCGATTCCAGCGCTGAGCATTGCAAATGGCAGCCAGGCGATCAAAACAATCTACCAGAATTATGCTGACATGGTGTTAAGGAAAATCAGGGCGCTGGTGGACGCTCGCGATTTCCTGCTGGTACCACAGCAGACTGTCTACAAACTCGAGGTGCTGAGAGGAAACAACGAAGACACCATGCAGGCGGTGAGCCTTTCAGGGTCCGACGCGCTGGCACAGTTCCTGTTTACACCAGTCATGCTCAATTCTCTGGTCAAGAATTTGAAAAAACCGGTCCAGGCGCTTTTCCCACAGGAGCAGCCCAGGTGGAATAAGCAGTTTTCCAAGGCGATACAGTCGGTGATCGAGTTGTTAGAAGAAAATCCGGGCTTTTTTACCTACCGGTTGGGGGTAGAAAATGGTATTCAGGCGCAAACAGCGCTGACTGAGCTCAAGGGGCTGTTAGAGCGTGCTTATGAATCTGGTCAGACAGTTATCCTGAAGGCAAGCAGCGTGTCATCTTATTCTAATGGTCGGGTTGAAGAACAGAGCCATCAGTACAAAATTGACCCTGAACCGCAGTGAATGCCCAACAACATTGATTAAGGAACACAGAGCGCCAGTTCAAATCCGGTCAAATC
Organism: uncultured Anaerolineaceae bacterium; assembly: GCA_964536465.1. GTDB lineage: Bacteria > Chloroflexota > Anaerolineae > Anaerolineales > Anaerolineaceae > Mesolinea. The sequence continues at coordinate 7,497 of CAZHXQ010000048.1, read as the reverse complement.
TCGTGCGGGAAGGATTGGACCAAAAGATCACACTCATTTAAATGGGGAGTGAGTGTCATTCCATGCTGGCCTTGATGTCCTTCACGTTCAATTGCAGTGATTGTCTGCCCTGGTAGTCGTTAATCTCGAAGGCATAAGCGACGTCAATGTATTGCGGCATGTCCTGCATCCAATGACCCTGATTGAAGGCGATGGCGTCAAATTGATGCGCGCCTGACCCTAAGGTCAGCTTGAGGTGGCGTCCCTCGCCAACCGCCCAGGCGCGGGCGACCCGGCAGTTGCGGCTGCAAAATAAGGCGTCCGGGTTATTCGTGCCGGTCGGCTGAAGTTGGGCAATGTCAGAGAGGATGCTCGGGATATGTTCGGGTCTCAGGCGATCGAGAGCAATTTCGTAGTCAATTGCCAAATCGGGGGCCAGTTCCATACCGGATAAACGTTCGCGGGCGACCTGCACGATTCGCTCGGCAAAGGCTTCGAACTGCCCGAACTCCAACCCCAGTCCAGCAGCCATGGCATGACCGCCATGATGGACCAAAAGATCTCCACACTCGTCCAGAGCTTCGACGATATTAAATTCCGGAATCGAGCGGCAGGAAGCTTTGATTATTCCGTCTTCGATGCGTCCGACGATAGCCGGTTTGTAGAAAGTTTCAGTGACCCTTCCGGCAGCCAGACCAACGATCCCCGCTTCGTAGTCTTCTGAAATCGAGATGATAATGGGTATATCCTGATCGCCGGCGTAGGCCTCTTGTATGACCTGCTCCTGAATGGCGTGCATGATTTCTTTGCGCTGAAGGTTAAAATTATCCAGCTGCTGCGCCAGGGCGCCCGCGCGGAAGATATCCCTGGTGGTCAGTAATTCAAAGGCAAACTGGGCTGAATCCATGCGACCGGCAGCGTTTAATCTGGGTCCGATGGCAAAGCCGAGGTGACCGGTATTTAGTTGTTCGATTTTAATGCCAGCGGTCTGAATGAGGGAATAAAGCCCCTGCCTGCGGGTTGAACGCATGGCTTGCAAGCCGGCTTTGACCAGAGCGCGGTTCTCGCCATCCAGGGGGGCGATGTCCACCACGGTGCCGATGCTGACCAAATCGAGCCACTGACGCGGGTCAATATCCGCAGTTGGATAGGTCTGCAGGTACGCCCGGGCGATCTTATATGCCATGCCAACTCCTGCCAGCATTTTGTATGGGTAAGGGTCACCGGGTTGATGAGGATCAATAATCGCGTCGGCAGCGGGCAGTTGTTTACCTGGAAGGTGATGGTCGCTGACGATCACATCCATGCCCAGTTGCTTGGCGAGCGCCACCTCTTCCAGTGAGCGGATACCGCAATCGACGGTGATGACGAGGTTGGTGCCTTCAGAGGCAAGCTGCCGCATGGCATCCAGATTAAGACCGTAGCCTTCATCAAAACGATTGGGGATGTAAACCCGAGGGGCCTGACCGAGTTGATCGAGTAACTCGTAGAGCAAGGCGCTGGCGGTGACACCATCGGTGTCATAGTCACCGTAAATGGCAATGTTTTTGTTGTTTGATAGAGCGTTATGGAGTATGGCAACCGCTTTATCCATGTCTTTTAAGGCAAATGGGTCAGTATCCGTTGGAGATTCATCGCTCAGATAGGCGCGTGCGCTTTCGGCCGTGGTAACGCCACGGTTGAATAGCAGCTGACGCAAGAAGGGAGTATGCTCTGATAGCTCCCGGCTGATATGGGCGGGTAAAAGCGGCGAGACTTTCCAGCGTTTGGGGATCGGGTGGGTGTTGTTTTGGGTCATAGGTCCTTTTTGTTCAATTGTACCCAAACTATTTATATTCGTTAGAAATTAACTCGAACGAGTTAATTTCATCGGAAGACCTGTGTAAAAAATGAATTACAAGCCCCCTCCTTTTTTGTAGGGGGAAATGGATTGTAAAAAGCAGGTCTTACATTGTAAAATTGGTGCATGATAACGACGCAACCTTCCCCCAAACCCACCCCCTACCAACTCAGTCACGAAGTCGCGAGAGCCAAACGTTATGGTCAGCCCATTGTCGCGCTGGAATCGACCGTGATCACCCATGGCTTGCCCAAACCCGAGAACCTGGAACTTGCCAGGGCGATGGAAGCGGTTGTACGTGAAGGGGGAGCCGTCCCTGCCACAATTGCTGTTTTGGATGGCAAGGTCAGGGTGGGCTTGAGCGAGATTGAATTAGAGCGTCTGGCAAAGGCGGAGAGCCCCCGGAAAATCAGCCTGCGTGATTTTGGAGTTGCCCTGGCAAAAGGCGAAATCGGTGGAACTACCGTCGCTGCGACCATGTTTGTGGCAGAAAAACAAGGCCTTCAGGTCTTCGCCACCGGTGGGATTGGGGGGGTGCACCGCGGTAATCCGATGGACGTCTCTGCAGATTTGATCCAACTGGGGCGCTGCCCGGTGATGGTGGTTTGTGCCGGCGCTAAGGCGATTTTAGACCTGCCGGCCACCATGGAATACCTGGAAACCCAGGGGGTGCCTGTTATTGGTTATCAAACCGAAGAGCTGCCAGCCTTTTATTCCACCTCGAGCGGTATTCGCCTGAACGCCCGGGTCGAGTCGCCTGAAGAAGCCGCGCAAGTTGCTAAAGAACATTGGCAGTTGGGACTTGAGAGTGGGATTTTGCTGGTTGTGCCGCCGCCAGAGGATGTGGCCATCGACCGCAATGTGGTTGAAAGGTGGATTGAAGATGCATTAACCCAGGCTGAAGAACAGGGCATCCGGGGCAACGCTGTCACCCCTTATCTGCTGGAACGGATCAGCAGTCTCAGCGCAGGTTCCAGCAAGCAAACCAACATTGCCTTGCTAAAAAATAACGCCAGGGTGGCAGCGCAAGTAGCCGCTTCTCTCGCGGCTGGGTTCCCGGAAACGCGCTTCATCTAAACTCTCCTAATTAGCGTTGAGGAGTGTCGCTTGGCCTGGGTGTAACAGTCGCCAGGGGCGTGTTGGTGGGGGTGGGCGTGAGGCTGGGCGTCAGCGTCGGCGTAGGTGTGATCGTTGGTGTGGCAGTAGGCGGGTTACCCAGGACACGGAAATACCCGCTCATAATCCAATCGGTGCCAATAAAGAACTGTAATTGATACTGCCCAGGCAGCCACTCTTCGGCTGGCAGTTCCAGCCTGCTCACACCGTATCCTCCACTTTGACCCTGCCAGGTGCCCACGTTGTACTGGATAATTTGACCGTCTCTTACCCAGACCTCAGTCCATTGAATGCCGTTGGTCATCAGGTTGTAACTATAACTGCCAAAGATGACCTTCAGAGGGTTTTCAAACTCGTTAGCGATGTCGATTGGTTGAAGGTCGTCATCAATTTGGGTGGAGAATTTGATGGTACTGAATAGATAATCGTCCTGCGGGGTTCCGATAGCTTCAAATTGGTCGATGACCTCATCTGGCAAAGAGGGCGTGTTTGTAACGGATGGCGTGTTGGTGATGGTGGGGGTGAGCGTCAGCGTGGGGGTGAGAGTGATGGTGGGCGTCAAGGTGATGGTGGGGGTGAGTGAGGGTGTCAGGGTGGGCGGGAAATATTGGTAGACCAGCCCTTCACCCCAGCGGAGCGAGGCATAGGCTAAAAGACCAAGCAGTAGCGCCAAAAAAATCAGACGAATGCCGGTTTCATACTGCTGACGTTTTTTGTAGAAGAAGGGTATATTTTTGCCGCTGCGGATGGCGTGCCGGGCGCGCAAAATCAGAATGACAGCACCAATTGCTGCCAGGATCGCGATGACAAAAACAGTAGAGCGAATATCGAGGTTCACTTTTTTGCATTATAGCAGGGAATCGGAAGCGTGAAACGCTGATCATAAAAAAGGCTATAAAAATATTTTTAATCACAGCAGGCCGGATGTTATATTCAGAGCAGTTCGTAGAATTGGAGGCAAAATGGAGAACCCAATCGATCGATATATCAAGGAGAGCCCTGAATTGTCTCAAATCTTCCTGCTTAAAGTCCGCGAAATCGCTCTGGGGATTGATCCCGGAATTGAGCAGACCATCAGTTATGGCATTCCCACTTTGAAGAAGGATGGGAAAACGGTTTTGCATTTTGCTGCCCAAAAAGGACACCTGGGGTTGTACCCGGGCACGGACGCGCTGGTTCATTTTGAGAAAAGGCTGCGAGAATATAAAACCAGGAAAGGCACAATCCAGATACCCTATTTGGAACCGCTGGACCAGAGATTGGTGGAAGACCTGATTCGATTTAATCTTGAGCGTGCATAAAGAGTTGGAGGGGAATGTGCGGGTGAAGCTTGTCAGATCCCTCTCATGTTACTTCAGCGCAAAATCCAGAGCAACCAACACGATCAAATATTTTTTTAAATGCGGGGTCCCTTGAACGAGCCTGCTGCTCCACATCCATTCTGATTGTATCGGGTTATATTTGATACAATAAGCAACCATAATGCACTAGATTACTTTGCTCAGAACGGACACCATCATGAACATAACACCCAGAGATTTACTCGAGAACACCAGACCTGCCCGTCAGGCCAGACACGCCTGGTATCTCTACGATTTTGGCAATTCAGCTTATGCCGCTGTCATTCTTCTGGCGGTTTTTTCTGCTTACTTCAAGAATGTAGTTGTGGGCGGGGCGGAGGGCACAAGACTTTGGGGCTGGTCGGTGGGCATCGCTGCCATTGCTGTCGCCTTGATCTCGCCTATACTTGGTGCAATCGCAGACTCATCGCGTTCGAAGAAACTATTTCTTGTGTTCTTTACGGCACTCTCAGTGGTCTTCACCGCTCTGCTTTTCTTCGTGGGACCGGGTGACGTTGTTATGGCAATGGTTTTCTTCATCATGGCTGAAATTGGTTATCGGGGAGCGCAGGTTTTTTATGACGCATTGCTGGTAGATGTCTCTACCGCTGAAACCATTGGCTACATCTCTGGCAAGGGCTGGGCGATTGGCATGTTGGGTGGTATCGCCACCCTGTTGATTGCTGTCGTTCCGATGCAGCTGATCGGGGACGCCTTTATTCCCTACACTTTCTTGCTCACAGCGGCGATATTTGCGCTCTCTTCCCTGCCAACTTTTTTCAAGGTTAAGGAGCTTTCCCCGGTACTGCCCATCCCTGAAGGCGAAACCCTGTTGTCGGTTTCCTTTAAACATCTGGCCACCACATTTAAAGAAATTCGCAGGTACAAGGAATTTTTGCGCTATATGGTCGCTTTTTTGATTTATAACGACGGCATCATGATGCTGATGGATTTTGCCGCAATCATTGGGGGCACCCTATTTGGTCTCAATCAGGTGCAACTGATCATTTTTGTGATCATCATCCACATCACTGGCGCACTGGGCGCGCTCTTTTTCGGCAAAATATCTGACCAAAAGAGCAGCAAACGCGCCATCATTATTTCGTTGCTGATCCTGATCGCTGCTTTGGTAGGGCTTTATCTGGTAAATGACATGATTGGTTTCTTTATTGTGGGAGCTTTTGCCGGGTTTTCGCTTTCCGGCGCTCAGGCAGTCAGCCGCACAATGGTCAGCCAGCTGGCGCCAGAGAGCAAAACAACCGAGTTTTACGGGTTTCTCAGCGTCGCTGGGCGTACATCCACGTTCGTGGGTCCCTTCGTGTTTGGAGCGATTTCTTATAACGCCTACAATTACTATGTCAACCGCGGCATGGCAGACCTGGCAGCTGAGCAAGCCGGCCAATACTGGGGAATTGGCTCGATTCTCGCCTTCCTGATCATTGGCCTTTTGATCCTGCTAAGCGTGAGAGAAGTGACTGCCAGCAACCCGATGGAGTACAATCAACAAGAAACTACAGAGGTCCTATGAAAGTTCTGATCACGGGTGGGGCAGGATATATCGGCAGTACAATCGCTTCGGTTTTTGTCGATCATGGGCACACACCGATCATTCTCGACTCGCTGGTGACAGGCAGGAGGGAATTTACCAGAGACCGGATTTTTTACGAAGCCGATATCGCGGACCGCGCAATGGTCCGGAGAATATTTTCAGATCATCCTGACATCCAGGGCACCATCCATTGCGCTGCCCTGATTGTGGTGCCGGAATCGGTCTCGCGCCCTTACGAATATTACCGCGAAAACGTGGTCAAGTCGCTGGAGTTCTTCAAAACTCTGGCAGATTTGGGTTATCCCCGGGTGGTTTTCAGTTCTTCAGCGGCTATTTATGATGTCGTCCCCGGCTTTATGGTCACTGAGGAATCCCCTTTACGACCTTTAAGCCCCTATGCACGCACCAAATTTATGATGGAAATGGTCTTGAAAGATTATTGCCTTGCTTATGGCATGCAAGCGATCGCGCTGCGCTATTTCAACCCGATTGGTTCTGACCCCCAGATGCGCACCGGGCTGCATATCCAGCATCCCAGCCACCTGATCGGCAAGTTGGTGGAAGTTTCGCAGGGAAGGGAACCGGTCTTCAATCTTACCGGCATAGACTGGCCAACCCGCGATGGCTCGGGCATTCGCGATTACTTACACGTGTGGGACCTGGCGCTGGCACACCTGAAGGCATTGGAAAATTTTGATCAAGCCATTACCGAAGGGGCTGAAGAGCAGAGCGAGTACGCGGTCATCAACCTCGGCACCGGTAATGGTGTCACGGTCAAGGAATTCCTGGTCGCTTTCGAGAATGTAGTCGGCAAGCAGCTGCCTGTCTCGATTCAGCCGCCCAGACCCGGGGATATCGCCGGGGCTTATGCCAATGCCAACAAAGCCAAACGACTATTGGGCTGGCAGGCGGAAAAGAGCATCGAAGAAGGCATCGCCGACGCCCTGAAGTGGGGAGAAGTACGCGAGACCATCATCCATTATTGACAGTCGGTTGTGTCGTGAAGCGCAGTCGGTTTTATCGACCCTTAAGCCAGGCAAGCAACTTAAAAAGGCTTGCCTGGTCGCTTGTAGAGAAACAAGTACAGGCTCATCCCTCAGTTTGTGTGGATGGGTTATAAAGAAGCATCCAGGAAGTGCCAAAGGGATCTGTCAGGCTGCCCTGCAGTTTTGAAAAGAAGGTGCTTTTGGGCTTCTGGCTGACAGTGCTTCCGCCTCCAACAAAAGCGTCCCAGACTTGATCGAATCTGCTTTCGTCGTCAGTCCACCAGCTGAGGGTGATATTGTTCCCCTGAGTGATCTGCGGATAGGTAGAATCAGTAAACATCAGGTTGGCATTGTCGAATACGATTTCAGCGTGCCCGACATACTCCGGTTCAACATTTTCCATCTGATCAAAGGTGGGAAAATCCTTGAACTTCATGATGGAGGCTTGCTTGCCAAATACGCTCCCGTAGAAGCGGGCAGCGTCCTCCGCCTTGCCATTAAAATGCATGGAGACATCTAATCTTTCGCTCATCTAAGCTCCTTTTGTCAAATAGAGACGCAAATTTTATCGTAGCAGCAGACACCGTTTCAAGTCAGAGGTTATGCGTATTTAAAACCAGGCTGTAAATACTTGTGTCAAGGCTAAATAGAAATGTCCTAATGCTGGCTAAATAGAAATGTCCTATT
>CAZHXQ010000047.1:0-13981 GCA_964536465.1 uncultured Anaerolineaceae bacterium | reverse complement strand
CCATAACCTACCACTTACAAGGCGGTTGCTCTACCATTGAGCTACGCCGGCGCCCAGGAAATATTTTTTTGTTAAAAGTTACTCACAGACTGAAAAGTATATCAAAATTCGCACGCTTGCGCAAGGCTGAAACCTTTCCATCCTTCAATTGCAAGTCGTGAGTTTATCAGGTTATATTCTCAGCGTCAAGGGAAACTCAGTGTCCTGCCCTTTTTCGCGACCATGGGTGCGTGCTGCCAGAATCATTATTCAAAGCGCTTCGTTCCCCAGCTTTTTCGCTTTTGCACCGCATCGAGCGCGGTCAAGAGCGCGGGCAAGAGCGCAGTCAGATTAGATCAGTTAAGGCCGGTCTTTGATCATTCCACTGAGCAACTCCTCACGAATACGTTCAAAGAGGATGCGTCTGCCGTCAGACATGATCTCGCGGTCGATTTGTTTTAACTCCAGGCTGCCGGTACTGCTTCCCAGGTCTTCGCCGTTTAAAATCCTAGCTACAGCCGCCTCAGTGCTGGCATAAAGATCGCTCCCGAGCACGCCCACAACCCTGCCAGCCACATCCAGTCCCGGCTGCCCCTCCACACCAATAACTGTGATATTTTTAGAAGCCAGGTAGCTCATCAAGTCTATCGATGAAAGCTCGGGTTGCACAAATATGGCTGTTACTGCCAGCTCCAGCAGGGAATCAACCGCGGTTTGCCAGTCAGTGGGATTGGAGGGGGCAGTCACCTCGGCTGTGAAGGGATAGTAGTTCACCGGCATATAGCGAGCACTGCATAGACCGCAGAAGTAGCGCACACCAGTGATGAAGGAATCTCGGGTGCGGTCGCCAAGGTCATCCCCAGACAAGGTAATGGCGCCCACGCGGTAATCGCTGGTGGTCAGCGCAAGGGCATAGCCGGCTAAAAACGCGCGCTGCTCAACAGTCCCTCCTTCGCTAGTTACCTGGTGAACATTCACCAAAGCAGGAGTTAACCCGCCGACATCCACCGCAATGATCTTCAAGCCCGGTAGTTGCTCGTGAAGTGCCTCTATCTGGTTGGCATCGACCGTCGTCACCAGAACTTTGACTGAAGGAGTAATTTGTTGGGCGCTGAGCGAGGTATGGCTTTCAAATGTACTCCCATTCGCCTGCGCAAAGGCTGACAGGCGCTCCACGAGTACTTCGTTATGAACAGATCCCATCCCCGCCCAAAGCACAATCTCGCTGCTGACCAAACTCAGCGCTGGCTCGTCGGTGGCCTCGGGTGCTGCCGCAGTTGGCAAAACCGCTGCTGTGGTTTGGGCAGTCGGGATGTCTGTGGACGCGAGCGTGGGGGTGGCCTGCCCGGTCGTACAGGCAGTGATTAATAAGATCAGGATAACGAAGGTCAGGATCAGATTGTGGTTAGCTTTCTTCATGTCATTATTTTATCTTAAGCCGCCGCGTTAATAAAAATTGTCGAAAGCACACTTGCCAGCGGACCAATCACTAAAGAACTGCTGTTATTCGCCCCTTTACAAATGAATACTATACGCCTATGAGCCTGAAACAAGCAGGAAACTGCGTGCGGTAACCTGTAAGACGCAGTCTTATCCGAAGGAAGAAAATATATCGGCTCTAGTCAATGATCAGGTTAACTCATGTGGGTCAGCAGCGTCAACAAACTTCGGGCACAAACCCTGCAACTATGCAGCTGCAGGAAAAAACATTTTTCAGGATCAGAATATGAGCATACCAATTACAGAAACCGAACCAGATGGCTTACACAGCGCTTCACGGGTGCAATCAAGACAGGTGCGAAAAATGCTGGAAATCTCCGGCCCCAGTCAGATCGAAGATTTTCTAAATGACCTGATCAACCGCAATCAGCTCAACTCAGGCTACCTCGGGCAGCTGCTTCTCAGCCTGGTAATGCTGTCTGTTGGTCTGATCGCTGACCTGCCGCTGCTGGTTTTGGTTTCCGCGGTCACTGCGCCTGTTCTCAATCCCATGATCGGTTTGGTTGTCTCGGCTGTCAGACCCTCGCTAAGACACATGGGCAAATCCGTAGCTTACCTGTTGATCACAGTCCTGGCTTTCTTCGCTCTTGCCTGGCTGATGATGCTCATCAGCCCTGCCGCCATCAGACAAGATCAGCTTTCTGGCTTTTTTGCCATAAATGACAGCTGGTTAGAGTGGTTGGTAATCGTGTTCACCTCGCTCTTCAGCGCTTACTTGTATCTTTACCGTCGCGGTGGTCCTTCAGTCTTGACCTCGACTGTTCTTGCCTATCTAATTTTCATCCCCCTTACCCTGGCGGGCTTGTTCCTCGCCCAGGGAGAATCTGCTCAGGCCGCCTCGCTTTTAGTGTTAATTGCAGCGCGTTTGGCTATCAGCATTTTGGTCATGTTGATTTCGGTTTGGGCTTTCAGGTTCTCACCCAAGGGCAGCCTGGGATGGTTGTTCTTAGCCATTATGCTGATAGCATCAGCCCTGGCCATAGTTGAACTGCGTTTCAGCCAACCGAGCGCTTCAGCCTCACAGGAAGATCCAATCTCTGAGGTTGTGGTCATGCCCACCAATCAGCCGACCAAAGAGCCCCTCCCTACGCAACTCCCCTCAAGACCGACCCTAACCAGCACACAGCCGGCTCAACCAACCGCCATAGCTCAGCTCACGCCCACCGCTGTTCCGACCTCGACCGCGCGGTATGCCCGGGTAATATCTGAAAGTGGCGTTGTCGTAAGGGAATTTGCCTCTACCCAGGCAGCCATCATCACCTACATCAATAACGGGCTTCAGGTTACTTTGCTCGGGGAACAAGCTAACGATCAGTCACAAGATTGGGAAAAGGTGATCGCACCAGATGGCAAGGAAGGCTGGGTCGCGGCTCGTTTTTTGGCTGTCATTAACCCGTAAATCAGGCTGTCAGAATCTCAAAATTTCCCAGAGGAACCCGGATAATTGCCCCGTCCTCTCGCTCGATCATTGCTACGTGACTTTCCATCCCGCTTGCCAGGCGCTCAATCTCTGGAGGAATCCCAACGATTGTTCCCACACCGCCAAAGTAGGGCTGTCCCAACAGCCGCGCCTTGCGGCCAATCAATGACGGCTCTGGTTCTGGGAAAAGCCCCACAGGCTGCCCGCTCTCTCCAGGTTGGAAGAGTTCAGGTCTCAGATTGGCATACGGGTCGGGAGCTCGGGCCGCCAGGCAGACCTGACTGCCTTGTAAATCCTCAAGCACAGCGCTGCTCAGCGAGTCTAAACGTGTATCTCCGAAACCAACCAGGCTCATCAGCGCAAGTTTTATTTCTACAAGCTCAGCTATGAATAATGGGTCCAGAGCCGTGACCAGGATTCCGGCCGCGCCGGCGTTTTTGATAGCAATCAAATCTGCTGCGTTGGCCATTCCATCCAGGAAGACTATCGCCTCGTTAGTTTCTGCCAGTGCAGTATCATTGACCTCGTTTAGGATCAAGAGTTTTCCGACTGCTGTCAGACCATTGCCCCAACTACCTTGTAAGCACAATCCGCGGGAGACGATAACCGCTCCCAGACCGGCGTGCACTTCGCCAACCGTTCCCGCGATTGGGCTGATCGCCTGGATTTTTCTCTCGCCCAATGCCAGGGTCAGGCGGCCATCGCGAACCGCCACCACTTTGCCGTCATCTGGTGCTCGAAAAAGTCGTGAGACCAAGCCCGCTTTTTTCGCGATCACATCACCGCGCTGCACGTTTTCTCCTGCCAGCCGCTTGATACAGCTGTCCAGTTGACTGTCTTTAATCCGGAATTGGTTGATCACATCAAAAACTTGAAATCTTGCGGGCAAAATCGCCTCGGCAATCACATCCCCCGCTTCCACCTCTTGCCCCAGGTGGACGCGCACTTGACCGGGCACACGCAATTCCACGGAAAGAGAAAACAGGTAATCGTTTTGGATCAAAGCTTTTTTGGTCATCATGTCTGCAGATTCCAGATCCATGCACGGCGTGCCGCCCGAGCGGCGGCATCGTCAACTGGCAGAAAATATGGCCTGCCGCGGGCATCCACCACCAAACCCAGGCTGCTGGGGCTGGCGTTTAACCACCCGCCCAGCCCAGGCATACCCATGCCCACGTCGCTCTCCGCTTCCGGCGCCAGATAAACGCGCAAGCCCTGACCGCCTGCATTTTCAAAGCGCCGTAATTCCGCCTGGTAAACCTGATAGTGCTCACGCCCCTCTTCATAACCCTCATCAACTTCGAGCCCTAAAACTCTTATCCCCGCGTCTAAAGGACTGTCCACATTTACTACGGTTGCCAGGCCCGTAAAAACGTCACTATCGACAATCTGAGCAGCCAACAAGGGGTCGAAATCCGCTAACGCTCCCAGAGCTGCGATCAACTGGTGGTCATCACCAACTAACGTGGTGATACCGTGAGGTAAAATGCCGTTCTGAGCAACCAGGAAACTGTGCCTGGCTGTGGGAAGACGCGCGAAACTCCCGCCGCTCAACAGGATCGGCTCAAAGTTACCCAGCAAACCAAGCTGTGGGTCATAATTGAATTCCTGATAGAGAGTTGCCATCTCGCTTAATAGGCGCTGAACCCTGAGGCAGTCCCAGGTCAGCTCCATACTCATCTCCTCAATTGTCGCCGGAACAAAATGCGGGTGAAGTTCGCGGTTGCGGAGGTAAGCTCCCACCGTCGCGCGGTCAACCGTCTGGTCAGATTGAGCCTGGACCTGAGTGATGAGCTCGTTATCGACCCGGGAATTTTGCCATAGACCCATCTTTTTCCCGTCCAGTGAGGCAATAACATGCCCGCTGCCAGGCTCAAGATGGATCTGCAAAACACCTTTACCGTTGGTTTGGGTCTGCTCCAACCACTGCCCAATGCGCGCACGGGCAAATTCCGCTGGCAGCAATTTCAGCCCGGGCTGTTGGCTCAGATGCGCTAATTCAGGAAATTGTTCCAGGCGCAGCCGCGCGATGGCATTCAAGAGGGCTTTGCTGGCATAAGAAAGGTCTTCCCGCCCGAGTTCTGGCTGGATATTTCCGGCGATGTGCAGGTCGTCGCCAGCATCAATCTCCATTTTCGCATAATCCGCCAGAGCCTGATTGCCAGCATAAACAATTTGCGGTCGACTGGCCGCCCCTCGCAGTTGAACCAACAGCCTCAAAGTAGCAATCATTGTCCGAAGGGCTCTTTCTGGTCCGTTGTCAATGCCGCCTGCCAGGACGAGCAGGTCAAAGGCAGTGTTGGTCAGTTTTTCCAGCTGCGCGGCAACATTAGGCTCATTTTGAAGGTTGATTTCCAGCACAATTTCTGTGTTGAAAAAGCGTACTAACCGGCGGAGAGGTTCCAATGAATACCTCTCAGACAGACCAGCCAGGACAACCCGAATCGGTTTCCCCATCGCGAAAGTTACCCCAACGCCTTTCAAATCCGAAGCGTGCTGATCTGTTTCAATCTGGAAACGACCTGGGCGGGAGCATAACTGCAGCCCTGTTTTTGCTTCCAACTGCCGGGTCACCTGGTCGATTGCGACCGTCAGCCCTTGACCTGGGTCCGCTTGAATCGGAGCCCACACGTGCTCGATCAACCTGTAACTGCCCGACTTATTGTCAAACAGCCAAGCCTGCGTGAGATCAGAGGAAACGTCGATGCTGAGGTAGATTGAAGGCATGCTTCCTCCCTCACCAAAGCCCGACAAAGTCGACCAGGCTCTGAATATATGCGATCAATGCCACCAATCCAGTGCTGAACAGACCCACAAAAACAGCACCAAAGGTGACGCCAATAAAGACCTGACCCACCCCCGCAAAGCCTTCTAACCAGGCTGGAGCAGGTGTTGCCAGTTTTTTCTTGATTTTCTGATGATGAAAAACGAAGAAGACAGCCAAAACGCCAGCAAGCATCATAAACGCCTCAAAGATCCCCGTCCAATTGGGCATGCCTGAAGAGGTCATACGCCCGGGTTCAAAGGCATTGACTATGCTTAGCAATTGGGGTGCCAGCGTCCCCCGGCTGACGCCGATAACCAGCGCCGCAGTCACGACACCACCCAGAAATCCCAGGGGGATACCCGTAATTCGGGAGGATCTTTTGAAGAGCAGCCAGATCACCAACAGAGAAAGCACCAGCGGCACCAGCGCGAGCAGGGAAGAGGTCTGGGGAAAGGCGCCCAGCGGGCTGATCAACATCGGCAGGATCACTTTTTGCAGTAAGACTAAGGCAGAAAGTCCAGCGCTCACGCCAACCAAAGTGTACATGGCAATGCCAAACAAGAACGAGTCTCCCAGAAGATAGCTGAAAACCATCAGGCTCAGAATCAGACCCGCAAAGAAAACCACCAGGTCAAGGCTGCTCATCGACCTTGCCCCTCAGAACGGCGCGAAAAATCCTGATCGACCTTGGTGATCATACCCAACAACAAAACAACCATCATCAACATCATCCCTGCCTGCCAGGCCCGCAGGTTGACCAGGTCTTGTGGTCCCACCTGAAGCACTTTCGCGTCAGTCACCCCGGCAACAAAACCCTGCAATTGACCGGAACCGTGATAGGGTAAAAGCATCGGACCCGAAACCGCCGTGGTAATCGCGGAAGTTTTGATGCCAGCACGCCAGGGGCTGACTTGTTCAAGCCACATCCGCACGAAGTCGGCTGAATCGCTGATCAGAATGACCTGATCAATGCGTGCGAACAATTCAGCCTCGCCATCGAAAGCCAGGCTGATAGGCAAACCGCCCCAGTTGGGTGGGCTCGCGGCTGCCAGAGACAGGTAACCCAGCATTCCACCGGGGATAAATTCGTCAGGCAATTGGGCCGGCTCAAGCAAATTGCTTGCTAACAAGAGATTGACAGGATTGGCGGTCACCACTCTTCTTTGGATGTCGTTTCCCGCCAAAATGTCCAAAACTCTGGCTGCCAAGGGTTCCAGATCGTGGCGTGTTGCCGCCTGATAATCCATCACGATCAAAACTCGCTCACCGGGTTGGAGGGATGCCAGGTTCTCTTGAAAGGCTAAGGCATGCGCTTGCGGAGGCAAATCTATTGAGCCCGCCGGACCGATCAAAATTGAGACCAGAATGCCAATCATTAAGAGCAGTCCCAGCACCAATCGACCAAACTTCCCCTGCGGGCTGCTCTCATGCAAAACCGCGATGGTTCTGCGGCCTTCCTGGTAGAGGATATCTTTCAACGCTCGAGCACGATCGCGTTGGTCTCGCAGCAAGAGCAGATCCTGAAATGGTTCTTCCGGTGACTCTGGCTCATTCTCAGGAGGGAATTGGTCGGCATTTTCGGACTTGTCCTCAATCTCAGCTTGGTCATGGGCCTCGCCCTTATCCCGCGGTACGGCTTCTTCCTGCAGATCTGCTTGCATCGCTGGTTGTTCGAAATTCTCTTCGAGCCCAGCTTCTTCTACCAGTTCCAGTTCATTCTGCGTAGAGACTGTCTCTCGGTCCTCTAACGGGATCGGCAGTTCACCATTCTGACGGTTCGCTTCTTCCAATTCTTTCTCGGCCGAAGATTGGGCGGGCTGTTCTGCCTCCACCGCTTCAATTAATGGTTTCTCGTCTTCCGGTTGACCAGCTTGTGCTTCTTCATCATCTTCAGGGATATTATGAAAGTTCGTCAACTCAGGTTCAGCCCGGGCTTCTTCTCCTGGCAGGAGCAGGGCAGATTCTGCTGATTTCTCTGGTTCTGCCTCAAACGCTACCGAGCGGAGGGGCGAAATCTCTGCGGTGATCTCTTCTTCAGTTTCTTCATCAACCTGTCCCAGCTCCCGCTTGAGCAATTCCTGCAGTTCTTCTTCAGTCCACTCGTCCTCAAGATCGCTTCGGGCAGCGGAATGGGCACTGATTTCTTTAGTATCCTCTTCGCGGTCAGGCTGCAGCTCGCGAATGCGCCGCAGCCACTCGGGGTCCCCATTTTCGTCCACCGAAGCTGACTCAGCCCGCCAGGGTCGCCTGGCTTTCTCGCGCTCGTTTTGCTCACGAATGCGCCGCATGATTTCTTCAAAGGCTTGGTCCACCTGTTCGCGGTCTCTTTCAGCTCGCTGGTCTTCCATAGCCATACCACCTCTGGCCAACCTGCCGGCAGCGTCTTGCTCTGCCTTGGCACGCTGACGGACCTTTTCTAACCAGTCAGGGGTTTCGTCCCCCACCTCTGGTTCGAGGCCATCTTCGTCCGCCTCATCATCGGGCGAGTCGGGGTCTTCCTGTTTCGGGTCTTCCAAGAGAGAGCTTTCATCCAGAGCCGCCAGCATCTGATCCATCGAAGCTATTTCGTCTTCAGATTCGTCACTGCCAGGGACATGCCCGATCTCGAAGCCCTGCAGATCAAAAAGCTCCTCCAATTCTTCCCCGCAGCGGATGCAGCGCAGGGTATAAACAGCATTTGGTTGGCCACAATGAGGGCATATTCTCAGCTCGTCAGGTTGCTCACTCACGCGCAACCTCCTGCCCGAATAACACTCGTAACGCCATCAACAGCGCTCCCACACCTACACCGATCAACAAACCACGGGCGCCAACCAGCGGCAATCGCTGTAGAGTCGAGATGACAGCGGTCAGGGTTGAATTGGCATCATGGCGTAAGAAACCCAGGTTCAGGAAGAGGAAAAACAGCGCGCTCAAAGCAAACGAAACGGTCAAGATCGACCACCCTCTGACGCGGAATATTTTTACAGCAGCGCTCATCAAAACCAGGGCGATCAAACCCATCAGCGCGGTTTCTACTGGCACAAGAATCATCCGAAGCCACTCAAGATATTGAGGGTCCTCCAATCCCCTGTACCAGCCGATGATCAGGGTTGAAAAAAAGGCCATCAGCAGGACAATGCTGTAGAGGAATCCTTTGCGTCCGTCAATAATAAACCGGATATGCGTTACAGCCAGGCTGGCCATGGCCACCAACAGCGCCATGCTGGAAACGATGATAGCCCAATTCAGCACCAGCCCCAGATAGGGTGATGTAACCGGTTGAAAAAAGAATGCTGCCAGCATAGCCAGCCCGGAGACAGCCGCAACCACTGCTGGCAAGCGCGGCTTCATGGCAAGACCCCGCTCAACTTCAGGAAGGCACCCACGATCAAAGCAATCGCCAGCATCACGCGAACCCAATTCATGATTTTTGCTGAATTTTGATAAATGGCCTGATTGGTACTGCCGATCGACGGTAAAAAGTACTCTTCGCCCATAGTGACCTGGGCTTCAGAGGCAAAAAAGGCTGCCTGGGCGCCAACAGAACCTGTAGCCACCACCAGTGGGGCCTGCCTACGTTCTGCCAAATCCGCGATAAGAAGATGTTCTGGTCTCATTGTCCCGGTCAGGATGAGACCGGCATTATCCTTGTGGGCCAGTTCGGGCAATACACCACCCATCCAGGCAAATGACCCAAGACCGGTCAGTTGGGCGTGATCGGAACGAAAAAGTTCTGTCGTCATGGCATTTTCGTAAGCTCCATGCACAACCAGTTGACTGATACACGCCAGGGCGCCATCGCCGCTGAGAGACCGCGTCGGTTGATCGTTAAATACCGAGCGTTTGAGCATGGTATGCGCGATGGTCACGCCAACTGAATCTCCCAGACCCGTATTGTGACCCGAAAACCCTTCACCCATACCGATCAAGAGAGCTTTGCCTTCCTCAGAAGAACGATGTATGAGCGCATCGATCTCTTGGTAGGCTGGGATACTCTCATAAGGTTCAGCAGGATGTTTGCGGTGAAACACCCAAACCCCAAACATAACCACAGCAACCAGCCCCACAATCGCGGTTGCGACGAAATCGTTTAGATTCAGGGGCAGCATCAGAGCCCTCTGCAGTCGGGCATTCTCCGGCGTTCGAACATGCCTGATCGCTGATTTTTAAGTGGATAAAGGTTGGCGGAAGGCTCAACTTTCATAAATAAAGTATAGCATAATCACTGCCCCTGAATGGCGTCTCTACATTGCAAATGTAGTCGCAGCCAAGGCTTAAGCGGGCGGTCTCTCAAGGGCCTGATCGTCAACTCGCCTGACCAGGAAAAAAAACGCCCTGTCTTCAGGGCGTTTTTATAACTTTACTGCCAGTATTAACTGTGAATCCCATGCCCCAGTGCCGATTCTGCGGCTTCCATGATGGCTTCCGAAAGGGTCGGATGGATATGCACAGAGCGGGCAACTTCCTCGGCTGTCAGTTCATTTGCCTGCGCTAAAACCAACTCGGGCAGCAATTCAGAAACCTCAGGGCCCACCAAAGTCGCGCCAAGCAGTTCGCCATACCTGGAGTCAATCACCACTTTGGCAAAGCCCACGCCTTTGCCCAGGCCGAGCGCTTTTCCATTGGCGATGAAGTTGAACCGACCGGTCTTGACATCAAAACCCGCTTCTCTCGCCTCAGCTTCGGTGTATCCAAAAGATGCCACCTGGGGGTCTGAAAAGACTGCCCTGGGGATCATGCGGTAATCCAGTTTGCGTTCTTCCAGCCCGGCAATGTTCTCCGCGCAGATCTGTCCCATGGCAGAGGCGGCGTGGGCGAGCTGAAGTTTGCCGGTCACATCGCCGATAGCCCAGATGCCGGCCACATTAGTGGACATGCGGTCATCGATTTGAATAAAACCGCGTTCATCCAACTCGACACCGACCTCTTCCAGGCCGATTCCCTGGGAATTGGGCCTGAAGCCGACTGCCACCAGGGTGATCTCGGCCTCAATGGTTTCCTCCCTGCCATCTCCTTCTACCAAAACGCTCGTCCCAGCTTCGGTTTTATTGACGGATTTGACTTTTGTTCCGGCGTGAACTTTAACCCCGCGTTTTTTGAGGGCTTTAGCCAACTCGGCAGCTGCTTCTTCGTCCTCGTTGGGCAAAATATGAGGAAGCATCTCAACAATGGTGACTTCCACACCATAGCCGCTCCAGATTGTGGCAAATTCGACCCCCACTGCCCCGCCGCCAATCACCACGGCAGACTTGGGCAATTTTTCGAGCATGATTGCCTGGATGTAATCGATCAATTTTTCACCGTCCGGTTCCATCCCCGGGACAACGGCCGCATGCGCGCCAGTTGAAAGGATGACATCCTTGGCTTCGATCTCTTCCTGTCCGCCATCATTTAACTCAACCGTGACTTTGCCGGTTCCTGCCAGCTTGGCTGTGCCTTCGATTACTTCGATGTCGTTCTTGCGCATCAAAAACGCAACGCCTTTGGTCAGACGCTGACTTACCTGGCGGCTACGTTTGAAAGCCGCTGAGTAGTCTAATTCCAGGTCGTCAAAACTGATACCGTAATCCTTGGCTTCGTTTCGCAGGGTATAGGCGATCTCTGCATTGTGTAGCAGCGCTTTGGATGGAATACAGCCGACGTTTAAGCAAACCCCTCCCAGCCACTTTTTGTCGATGATGGCGGCTTTCAAGCCTAATTGTGAAGCGCGAATCGCGGCGACGTAACCGCCCGGACCAGCGCCGATAACGACGACATCAAATTTCTTCATTTTTTCTCCTTATCTATCCATATCTCTATTTTATAAATGTACCGGCTTGTAACTCATCGAACGCATACTGAAGTTCTTCCCTCGTATTCATGACGATCGGGCCACCCCAGGCAACGGGTTCGTGAAGGGGTGGTGCGCTTGCCAGAATAAAACGTGCTGTCTGCCCTGGCATAGCGCTGATTTCCACCGAATTGCCGTCCACAAGCAGCAGAGCGGTCTTTTCTTCGAAAATATCGCCATCTACCATGGTCTCACCCAAGATCGAAAAGACAAAGACGGTCTCGTCCTCTTTAACCGGGATTTCGATGCTTTGCCCTGCTTTCAGGCTGACATCCAGCAAGGAAGCCTGGATATGATGCGGCTTTGCGCCTTCAACCCCATCATAGGCGCCAGAAATGACACGCACAGTCGCACAACTTTCTTCAACCAGTCCTCTGTCTTCAGGGCGGATATCGAAGTATTTCGGTTCGGTCATCTTTTCAGCGGCCGGTAAGTTGAGCCACAGCTGCAAACCAAGAAAGTGATCGGATTCCTGGGGCATTTCCTGGTGCAAAATACCGCTGCCTGCCGTCATCCATTGGCTGGCACCGGGCGTGATCAGGCCCTGGTTGCCCAGGCTGTCCTGGTGAGACAAGTTACCTTCCACAAGATAGGTGATAGTCTCGATTCCGCGGTGCGGATGCATAGGAAAACCGCGTAAATAGTCCGGCGGGCTGGTCGAATCGAACGAGTCGAGCATCAAAAATGGGTCAAAGTCAGCGATTGTATTTCTGCTCAAAACTCGGGTCAGCTTTACACCCGCGCCATCGACAGCCGGGACGCCTCTGACGACCCGGGCAACTTTTCTTGTTTTCATTCACATCCTCTTTCATCCAAAATTTCGTAAAAAATATCGTTTGCAAGAAGCATTTTCTGACACTTTCTTTTTGCGTAAAACGATCGTGCCATATTGTGTATTAAAAGAACTAATATCCCAGCTGACCACGCAGCGATTCGTCGTCTTCAACGTATTGCTGCACTTTGGTGACGCGATAATTGTCTTTGTCATCTCGAATATACACCATCTCGATGCCGGCGTTAATGATCATCCTTTTACACATCGAACATGGGTTGGCATTTTTAACATAATTGCCATTATCCTTCAGGTCGATTCCAGCCAGATATAACGAACTGCCCAGCATGCGTTCGCGCGAGGCGCTGATGATGGCGTTTGCCTCGGCATGGACACTGCGGCAGAGTTCGTAGCGCTCTCCGCGGGGGACATTCATTTGCTCACGGATGCAAAAACCCAGATCGATACAGTTTGCCCGACCTCTTGGCGCCCCAACATATCCGGTTGAAACCACCTCATCGTTCTTCACAATCACGGCACCATATTGCTTGCGCAGGCAGGTGGCGCGTTGGCTAACCATTTCCGCAAGGTCAAGGTAATAGTTGATTTTGTCACGTCTGATCATGGGCAACCTCTTTAAGCAAACTGTCTTCCAAAATTGTAACCGACAGGGACACAAAAGTAACAAAACTTGGTCACTGTCAATAACCTGCCGAAACGCCTCCCTGAACGCGGGTTTATAACCCCTCCTCATCCACGAACTGGTAGAAGGCTTTTTCCTGCTTCTGATCTGCTCCCGAAACGGTGCCAACCGGGAAGGCGTAGACCGTAAATTCTTCTTCCCCGTCTAAACCAAACAGTGAGTCGCAAAACCGCCTGTCAAGAGCAGCGATTGCACAGGTGCCCAAGCCCAGCGCGCTGCAGGCCAGGTAAAGGTTCTGACCAACGTGACCCACATCAATCAATGCCGGTCGGTGTGCCCAAATGCCATAACGCCACTCACAGCGGTAAGGCACAAAACTCCAATAAAAGATCAGGCTGGCCTTGCTCGCCCAGCTCTGACCTTCAAGCGAAACCGAAATCGCACGCGGCAGGTCTGGCACGTGATACAAGAATTCGATTTGGTGACCGAAGGGTAGATAGTGATAAGCTCCCGCCTGCAAGCCTTCGACATTTTGCACCAGCAGATAGGTTTCAAAACCATGGCGCGCGCCACCAGAAGGAACAGTACGCAAAGTCGCGTAAGCTTTGCCGCGGATGTCCTTTATCCCCTGTGTTGCCCAAAGCAAAAAGGATAGCTGCAGCAGACTGACTTGTTCTCCGGTGTAAACGCGAGAGCTTTTCCGCTCTTTCAGCAAACTGATGAAATCTTGCTCCATGTCAAGGTCCTCGAAATTTCTGGGTAGTTGTTGGGCCTGATCGCTCATCGCGGCTTTGACCAGGGGTGGTTGTGGCAATTTGAGCTGCTGATCTGATTCAAAATCATCATACGGGCTGCTGGAAAAACTCTTCATAAACTTGCGCCCTGCATTGATTAATTTCTTTTGGATTTCCGGGTTGAGCATGG
The DNA here is from genome assembly GCA_964536465.1 of uncultured Anaerolineaceae bacterium. GTDB lineage: Bacteria > Chloroflexota > Anaerolineae > Anaerolineales > Anaerolineaceae > Mesolinea. The sequence continues at coordinate 164 of CAZHXQ010000047.1, read as the reverse complement.
CATGTCCTTTTTTATTGGTTTGGATGAATTATAGACCGGTTAGAGATAAGCCTTAGGAGGGTAACAACACGCATCGTTGCGATCAGTGCAATTTTTAGTTATGCCAGTGCTGTGACCGTACGGCTGGGCTTTAGTCCTGCCGCAAAGTTGCAAATGCGGTCAAT
>CAZHXQ010000046.1:1404-14429 GCA_964536465.1 uncultured Anaerolineaceae bacterium | reverse complement strand
TTGGTCAACCTGACCACCGTAAAGCCCTCTGCTGAAGCGGCGGAATTGGCTGCCTTCCTGGGGAAACGCCCGGAATTGGTTGAGCTGATCCTCCAGGAGAGCGCTGAAGTACTACGCACCCGACCTGGAACAATCATTGTCGAACATAAAAGCGGTTTCGTGTGCGCGAACGCCGGGATTGACCACTCTAACGTCAAAGGTTCGTGGGGCCAAGAATACGACTGGGTTTTGTTGCTGCCAGAAGATTCGGACCGGTCGGCTTCCCAAATCCGTCAGGCGCTGGAACAGAGGACAGGCAAAAAACTGGCTGTTCTGGTCATTGATTCTCATGGGCGGGCCTGGCGCAATGGCGTTTTGGGTACGGCTATTGGTCTTTCCGGAATGCCAGGCCTGGTTGATTTACGGGGAGCAGAAGACATGAATGCCTACAAATTACGTGTCACCACCATTGGCGCGGCAGACGAACTTGCGGCTGCTGCTTCGCTGGTGATGGGGCAGGCGAACGAAGGCACGCCAGTGGTGCTGGCACGCGGGTTTCCGTACCCGTTGAGAGAAGGTCGTGTCAGCGAGCTGTTCCGAAACAAAGAAAATGACCTGTTCAGATGAATGAATTTCGCCCTTCCCCCTATTCCAATTTAAAGGTCATCATCTTGGCTGGCGGGGTCGGTGGCGCGAAATTGGTTTTAGGCCTGGACCGCATCCTGGCGCCCGGCAACCTGAGCGCCATCGTCAACACTGGTGATGATTTCACGCATTTTGGCTTAAAAATCTGCCCTGATATCGACTCTGTCTGCTACTCGCTGGCTGGGCTGGCCAACAAGAGCTATGGTTGGGGGCTGGAAGGCGAAACCTGGAATGTGGCCGATGGGCTTGAGGCTCTGGGCGCTCCCACCTGGTTCCAATTGGGCGACCGTGACCTGGCAACTCATCTTGAAAGAACACGCCTGTTAGGGCAAGGGCAGCAACTGAGCCGGATAGTCAGGGATTTTTGTGCCCGATGGGGCATTGTGAGCCGCGTACTGCCGATGAGTGATGATGAGGCGCCGACCTTGATTGAAACCAGCTCTGGCATGATCCTTCCCTTTCAGGATTATCTGGTCAAAGAAAAAGCACAACCCGAGATCAGCCGTATTCTGCTGCATGGCGGTCTGGAGCCAAGGCTTCTGCCAGAGGCACTTGATGCGATTCGGGATGCTGCTTTAATTTTGATCGCGCCTTCCAACCCCTGGGTGAGCATCGATCCCATTTTGGCGTTGGAAGGTGTCAGAGAGGCTTTGAAAGAAAAATTTGTGGTGGCCGTGTCACCGATCATCCAGGGGAAGGCCATCAAGGGTCCGGCCGCGAAGATGTTTACCGAGCTGGGTATCCAACCTTCCAGCCTGGCGGTACTGCGCCATTATTCAGAACTGCTTGACCTCTTCGTTTACGACAGCAGTGATGAACCGTTTTCCGCAAAGGATGCGCCTTCACGGATTAAAACTGTCCAGCTGCAGACGATCATGACCGATGAAGCTGACAAAATCCAACTTGCTCAGGCGATCCTGGATATTTTTTTCAAAATGAACGGACAATCATGAGTTTGTCGGCTGTGCTGCCTGTTAAACCATTGACCTGTGGAAAATCGCGTCTGCATGGCTGCCTGAGCGAAGAGGAGATCTACGAGCTCAACCGGTCTTTGTTCGAATCCACGTACGAAATGCTCAGCACCAGCGCTGCCATTGACCGAGTTCTGGTGGTCAGCGCGGATGAGGAAATCCTCAATTATGTCAATCACACGGGCGGGATGCCCCTGAGAGAGAAGCCTCCTTGTAGTTTGAATTCAGCGCTTAGGCAGGCGCTGGCCCATTTGGAAGACAATTATCCGGGCAAGGTGCTGATCATCCCTGCTGATCTAGCTCTGATGACAGCGAAAGACCTGGAAAATTTCCTCAAACTGGGCGGAGAAGGGCGCTTCCTGGCTTTGGTACCCGATCGATATCAATGGGGTACCAACGCAATTCTGACCAGCCATCCCCAACTGTTGACCCCCCGTTTTGGACGGCGATCATTCCAGAAACATGCTATGCAGGCGGCAAACCACTGCGCAGAGCTGATTGTGTGGTTAAATAGAAATATCCAGAGCGATTTAGATACTCCTCAGGATCTGTTCGTCTATAATAAACTTAAACCTCACTCGATCCAATTATTGAAAGTTTAGAAAGGAATTCTCACCATGTTCGAAAAAGTTGCTTTATACCTGCAGGACGCGCATGATCTGCGCGACGGTCTGGATATTGTCAAGTACGCTGAAAAGAAGGGTTTTGACTCCGTCTGGCAGGCCGAGAGCCGGCTGGTGCGTGACGCGATCGTACCAATGGCTGCCTACGCTGCGGTAACCGACGAAATCAAGATCGGTTCGGCTGTGATCAACAACTGGACCAGGAACATCGGTCTGTTGGCTTCAACCTTTCTGACCCTGGATGACCTGGCACCCGATCGAATTATTTGCGGCATTGGCGCCTGGTGGGATCCATTGGCAAAAAATGTTGGCATTGACCGCACCAAGCCGCTGAAAGCCATGGAAGAGACCATCACGGTTTTGCGCAGGCTCTTGAATATGGAAAATGTCACCTTTGATGGTGAGTTTGTGCAGGTCAATGGAATCGAGCTGGATGTTGTTCACGGGCGGCGCGAGCCTCGCCACGTTCCCATCTACATCGGCGCGACCGGTGGAAAAATGATCGAGATGACCGGGCGCATAGCCGATGGTATCGTCCTGAACTACTGTGTTCCTGTCGAATACAACGATTTTGCTCTTGAACAGCTCGAAAAAGGGCTGAAGCAGTCCGGGCGAAAGATGGAAGACTTTGACCGCCCACAGCTGGTGGTCTGTTCTGTGGATGAAGACCACGACAAAGCCATCGACACCACCCGCGAACTGCTCACACAATATCTTGCCCAGCAACCGCATATTGCCAAGGCTTCCGGCGTTTCGATGGAAATCGTGGAAAGCATCCAGGCGATTTTGGGGTGGCCGGCGACTCACGAACAGATTCAGGCCGCCAAGCACCTGGTGCCTGAGGAGTTAATTCACCGCATCACCGCCAGCGGCACACCCGATGAAGCCCGTGCCAAGGTGCAGGAATATATTGATCACGGCTGCACCACACCGATCCTCTACGGTGTTGGCGGCAATACTGAGCTGTTGATCGACACCTTTACACAAGAGGTCTGATGAAAAAATTACCCAGCAGCTCAGGCTGCTATGTCTGTGGAAGGGATAATCCGGTTGCTTTGAAACTGGAATTTTTTGTCGACGAAGACAACCAGGTCATTTCTAAGTTTTGTGTCGGAGAAAACTACGCCGGATATCCCGGTATGGTTCACGGCGGCAACATTGTGGCCATATTAGACGAGATTGCCGGAAGGGCAGTGACCATTGATGACCCCAACCGCTTTATGGTCACAAGCCAGTTGAAAGTAAAATATCTAAAGCCAGTTCCGACCAACACCTCGCTGATCGCGATTGGCAAACCGTTTAAAAAACGGGGCAGAATCGCCGTGGGCACAAGCGAAATTCGAACAAAAGAGGGCGAAGTTTTGGCCAGCTGTGAAGCTTTTTTTGTAGAAGTTACAGAACAAATCAGTAACGATAGGGACCCGGAAGAGTCTGGGTGGAAAGTGTATCCAAATGACTGAACAAAAGATGCAATATTTACGACCAGCTTCTTTGTACGAAGCACTATCGCTCAAAGATCAGTTTGGCGATAAGGCAAAGTTCTTGATGGGGGGAACCTTTAAACCAACCCTCGACGATCAGATTGAAGCGCTGATCGATTTGCAAGATGCTGGACTGGATCAGGTGGAATTTAGCGAAGAAGGCATGAAAATTGGCGCCTTGGTCTCTCTGAAAACCCTGGGAGAAATGCTGGCGCTGACTGACTTTCAGGAAGCTCTCAGCGTGGAATTTGGTCTGAACGTGCGAAACAGCCTCAGCCTCGCCAACTTCCTGACGCAAGCCAACGGACGCTCACCAGTTTTGTGCTGTTTGCTTGCCCTGGGGGCAGATGCATTCACCATAAAGAATCAGGAAGCGGTTGGCTTGCTCGATTATTTACAATCAGCTGATAGTGCAGATAAGGTGCTGGAAGTCAGACTGCCTACAGACGCAAGTCTTGCCTTCGAAAGCGTTGGCAGAAGCCCCAAAGATCTGCCGATCGTCTGTGTCGCTGCCGCTAAATTCGCCGGCAATGCAATTAGGGTTGCCGCAGGTGGTACCGCGGAAGTGAAACCCGCTCTCACGATAGATGACCGCGATGAGGCCCCAGGCTTGCTCAGAGCCGCACTGGCGGACGCGAACGACGCCTGGGCGAGTGCGGAATACCGCCAGGAAGTGGGCTCGACCTTGCTTACCCGAGCATTACAGAAATTGGATCGTTTGCCCAATGACCAGGAGAAAAAATGAAGCTCTCACTTAGTATTAATCAAAAAGATTACCAGGTTGAGATCAGACCGGAAGAAAAACTGCTGGGCGTTTTACGCCGCCTCGGGTTTCTGGGCGCTAAATCGGGGGGCTGTATCAGGGGCGAATGTGGTGCCTGTACAGTCTTAATGGACGGTCAACCGATCAACAGTTGTATGTTTTTTGCCCTCCAGGCTCAGGGTCACGAGATCGAAACGATTGAGAACTCGGGTCAACATCCTGAGCAAGGCTGGAAACATACCGATGGTTATTCCATCCTGCAGCAGGCGTTTATCGAGAGCGGTTCAGTGCAGTGTGGTTACTGTACGCCGGCCATGATCCTGGCCGCCAAGGCTCTTTTAACTGCTAACCCCGATCCTTCAGAGGAGCAGGTGCGGGAGGCATTGTCGGGCGTGCTCTGCCGCTGTACTGCCTACGTCAAGCCGGTCAAGGCTGTCTTGGCCGCGGCTGCCAAAATCCGCTCTCTGGCGGACCCTGAAGGTACCCCTGTCGAAACTGACCTGTCCATTTATGAACCTAAGATAGTCACTCTTGACCAACGAGCAGCCACTGCCACGATTGGAAAACCGGAAATCAAGCTCGATGCCGCTAAACTGGTGCAGGGCAAGCCGGCTTTTACGGCCGATTGGCAGCTTCCGGGCATGCTCTATGCCAAGGTCCTGCCCTCGCCCTATGCTCACGCGCTGATCAAGAGCATCGATACCAGCAAGGCGAAAGCGCTGGAAGGCGTGGCCGCGGTTTTGACCTGGGAAGATTTACCCCGTGTGGTTCACTCGACTGCCGGTCAGTCTGACCCCATTCCGGGACCTCTGGATACCTTCTCGCTGGACAACAAAGTCCGCTTTGTAGGCGACCGTGTGGCGATGGTCGCGGCTGAAACTCTGGAAATCGCAGAAAAAGCGCTTTCGTTGATAAAAGTTGAATACGAGGTTCTGTCTGCTATCATCGATGTGCGTGACGCCATGAAACCAGGTGCGGCTGTGATTCACGACGAGCCTGAATATGTCAATTTCGCCGATTCGGATCCTTCCATCAACCTGGCTGCAAAAATCCGTATCGATATTAACGATGTAGATAAGGGTTTCGCGGAAGCAGACAGGATTTTTGAAGAAGAATATGTCGTTCAAAAAGTACAGCAGGTCCATATTGAACCGCATGTAGTTCTGACCTGGTGGGACGAGGACGACCGTCTGGTGATCCGCACCAGCACCCAGGTGCCCTTCCACGCGCGCAGAATGGTTGCGCCGGTAATTGGTCTGCCGGTCAAACGCATCCGGGTGATCAAGCCGCGTATTGGCGGCGGATTTGGCAACAAGCAAGAAGTGCTGATTGAAGACGTTGCCGCTCATCTGACCATAGCGACGGGCAGACCCGTGCTTTATGAAATGACGCGGGTGGAAGAATTTATTGCCTCTCGTTCACGACACCCCATGCGCATACGAATGAAGACCGGTGTAAAAAGTGATGGCACCATGACAGCCAACGAGATGTACGCGCTTTCAGACACCGGCGCTTATGGCTGCCATGCTCTGACAGTAACCGGCAATACCGGTCAGAAATCAATGGGCTTGTATGTGGGTGACGGGGAGTACCGTCTGAAACCCAATATCCGTTTCTATGCTGATATTGTTTATACCAACACTCCACCCTCAGGTGCCTATCGTGGCTACGGCGTACCGCAGGGTTACTGGCCGCTTGATCGCCACTTTGAGCATATTGCCCGCGAGATGGGGCTTGATCCAATTAATTTTCGTTTGAAAAACGCCTTGCGATCGGGTGAATACCAGCCCTTCAGCACTGCCTGGAACGAAGGTCGCGAACCTGTACCCGAAATTATCTACACGGTTGGATTGGAAGAATGCGTTCGCCAGGGTAGAGCCGCCATCGGCTGGGACCAGAAATTTAACAACGAAGAATGGCACAAGGTTCCGGGTAAGCCCCACCTGCGGCGGGGGATTGGTGTTGCCACTGTCATGCAGGGTACCGCGATTCCTTATTTGGATATGGGCGGCGCCCACATCAAAATCAATGACGATGGCAGCTTTAACCTGATGGTGGGCGCGACTGACCTTGGTACTGGCAGCGACACCGCGCTGGCGCAAATCGCGGCAGAAGTATTAGGCGTGAAGGTCGACGATGTGATCGTGACCTCGTCTGACACCGACACCACACCCTTTGACGTTGGCGCATATGCTTCTTCGACCACCTATATCTCAGGCACCGCCGTGAAGCGAGCGGCAGAGCAGGTTGCCGCGCGCATCAAGCAGCGCGCAGTGGTTATATTCACCGAGCGCGGCGTTGAGTGTGCGCCTGAAGAGGTTATTTTGCGTGATAATCACGCCCTTGCGCCTGACGGTAAGAAAATCAGCCTTGCCGAAATTGCCCTGGATTCCCTGCATTGGCGTGACCAGGAGCAGATCATGGCCAGCGCTTCCTATGTTTCGCCCAATTCTCCTCCACCTTTCGCGGCTCAATTTGCCACGGTTTTGGTTGACCTTGAAACAGGGCAGGTGACTGTGGAAGACCTGGTCATGGCGGTTGATTCCGGCGTAATCATCAACCCAATTACGGCTTCCGGTCAGGTCGAAGGCGGTGTCGCCCAGGCGCTGGGCTATGGCGTCAGCGAGGAAATGCGCTATGATGAGAAGGGTATTCCCAGGGAAACCGACCTGGTGGATTATCACATTTTCAGAGCCGACGAGATGCCCAAAATTGAGACGATTTTCGTACAAACCTACGAAGAAACGGGCCCCTTTGGGGCCAAGGCTGTGGCTGAAATCCCGCTTGACGGCGCGGCACCAGCAATTGGTAACGCGGTACTGGATGCCTGCAAGGCGAATATTCTCGAAATTCCTGTTACCCCTGAGAAAATTTGGCGTGCATTAAAGACAAAATGAGGTGAGATGGAAAAGGGAATTTATCAGCGAAAGTCTTCAGACAATATTTATGTGACCGGGCACATCAACCCCGACACTGATTCGATTGCCTCTGCCATCGGATATGCCTGGCTGTTGGCAGAGCGAGACGGAGAACCAACTGTGCCCACCCGAGCGGGTGCGATTAATATGCAGACTTCTTTCGTGTTGAAGACGCTTGAAATCGAACCCCCCCTGCTCATGACGGATGCCAGCCCCAGGTTTGAATCGGTAATGCGTCGTCTGGATGTGGTCACGCCTGAGAAATCACTCAACGAAGCCTGGACGATCCTATCCCGTACGGGCGGCATCGCTCCGGTGGTAAACGCGGACGGGACGCCTTATGGCATGGTTACCGGCGGCAGTATTTTTGATTTTCTGCGGAAAATTATCGGTCCTCACCCCCGTTTCAAGGATATGACCATCTCAGAACTGCTGGACATCCAGTGTCGGGAGGCAGCCACAAGGAATATTCCCAAATTCCAACCCCAAACCCGCATCAAAGACGTGATTAACCGCTTACTCAGACAAGAATTCAATGAATACTGGGTTGTAGATGAAAACAATCGATATCTTGGAATCAGCCGGCAGCGTGATATTGTCAACCCACCCCGCATTAAGGTAATCCTGGTCGATCACAACGAACCGCAGCAGTCAATTGCCTCACTGGAAGAAAGTGAGCTGCTTGAAATTCTCGATCATCACCGTCTTGGCAATCAGTCAACAAACAATCCGATTAAATTCACCGTGGATATCGTCGGCAGCACCTCGACCCTTGTCTCTGAGCAAATTGCTGAAGCAGGTCTGAGCGCGCCGCCCAATATCGCCGGGCTTTTATTGGCGGGGCTGCTTTCAGATACCCTGATCCTGACCTCGCCCACAACCACCATGAGAGACAAAGCCATAGCCAATGTTCTGGCACGCTGGGCTTTTGTTCCTGGCTCTCCACTCGAAAATGAGAACGTCCAAAGTTGGGGTGAACGAATCCTTCACGCCGGAGCCGGTCTTTTGTCACAAGATCCGGACGCGGTCGTCCGCTCAGATATGAAGATGTATGAACACGGTGGTTATAAATTTGCGATTGCCCAGGTGGAAACCACGGATTTATACCAGATCGGTGATTATGTAGACTCATTAAGACATGCACTGGAAGGTCTGAAAAAAGAAAATGGGCTTGATTTTACCGGTCTGATGGTTACTGATGTGGTTGAAGGTTCAAGCCGATTAATCTTCGTTGACCCACCTCCAGCATTAGAAGAATTACCATACGAACCGCTTCCTGACGGCACCGAATTGGCAGCGGGCGTCGTATCCCGCAAGAAACAACTGCTGCCGATAATTCTGTCATTGATTGAGGTCTGATGAACGATATTTTCGAAAAACTTGCAACTGCGAAAAAGACAGGGCAGGCAGTCTGCTTGTGCGTGGTAATTGAAACCCAAGGGGCGGTCCCTCGTCACGCTGGCAGTAAAATGCTGGTCTATGCCGATGGCAGCACTTACGGATCGGTTGGTGGCGGGCAGGTCGAAAACGAGACCTTAACCGCTGCTCTGCGCACACTCAAGACCGGCAAACCAGAGATACTGCACTACACGCTTGATTCTACTGAAAAAGAAGCGGTCGGCGTCTGCGGCGGCGATGTAACGGTTTATATCGAACCCCAGTCCGTTCGCCCGGTGTTGCTGATTTTGGGTGCCGGTCACGTCGGTCGCTCTGTAGCCAAATTTGCCCAGTTTCTCGACTTCAGAGTGATTGTTTCGGATGACAGAGTTGAACTGTGTAGCAGTGAAGAGATCTCTGGTGAAGTTGAGTTTTTACCAATCCCCATGGAAGAAATCCCACTGCATCTCGAAATCGATGAGCAGGTCTATGTCGTGGGCTTGACCCGCGGCAGTGACGTCGATGCTGCCGGATTGCCAGCCATCCTGGAATATACACCAGCCTACATCGGGCTGATTGGCTCACGTAAGCGCTGGGAAGCTACCCGGAACGCGCTTCTCGAAAAGGGAATTGCCAGCGAAAAACTTGAGCAAATCAAATCGCCCATCGGTTTAGCTATCGGAGCGGAAACACCTGACGAGATCGCTGTCAGCATCCTGGCTGAACTGATCAGTGTTCGGAACCGCTAAAACTGACTTCCAGGAGGAAGGTATGTGGAAAAATTATCATATGCCAGAGACGGTAGACCAGGTGGTTGACCTTCTGAGCAAAAAAAACGGGCAGACAAAAATTATCGCGGGAGGGACGGATCTGATGGTTGAACTGCGCGATAAAAAATGGCCCCAGTTAGAAAATCTGATCGATATCTCCAGGGTGAGGGACATTGATGCTATCTACCAGGACCAGGAAGGTTTAATTCATATCCAGGCCATGGTGACCCCAAATGATGTCCTGAAATCAGACCTGCTGCGTGAACTGGCGTCCCCGCTGCATCAGACTTGTCACAGGGTCTCAACCCCCCAACTGCGCAACCGGGCGACTGTTGTAGGCAATTTGGTCACTGCCTCGCCGGCGAATGACACAATCACGCCCCTGATAGCGATGGATGCCAGTCTGGTTCTAGTATCAGCCAGAGGGGAAAGAATGGTACGGCTGAACGAATTTTATTTGGGGGTGCGCAAAACGGTCATGCAGCCCGATGAACTGGTACGTGAGATTGTTTTCAAACCATTGAAGGCAAATCAAAAGGGCAGTTTTATCAAACAAGCGCTTCGAAAAATTCATGCTATCGCGGTCTTGAATTGCTGCGTAATCCTCGATCTGCAGGATGGCAGGATCGATGATGCCATCGTAACGATGGGCTCAGTTGCACCAACCATCATCCATTCACCCGCTGCGGAAAGCTTTCTCAAAGGCAAGCATCTCAGCCCTGAAGTTGCCAAACGCGCCTCCGAGCTGGCAGCCGGCGATACCCGACCGATTGATGATCTGCGGGGTGGCGCGGACTATCGTAGTTACATGATGCAGGTCCTGGTCGAGGACGCTCTGCTTGAAATTCTGGCAAACAAACTGGAGCAGAAAGTTCCCCTGTGCCCAGTGACCTTGAGCCATGGTGCAAAGTGGCAAGCCGTCCCCAATGGAGAGTGGGATCAGAAACATATCGAAACCACCATCAATGAAGTCCCTCTCGAATTCAGCGGAGAATTCAAAGGAAGCCTGCTGGATTTTGTGCGGGAGCGTGTAGGTTACACCGGTACGAAATCTGGCTGTGAAGAAGGCGAGTGCGGGGCCTGCACCCTTTATCTGGATGGCAAGGCAGTGGTCAGTTGTCTTGTGCCGGCGCCGCGGGCGCATCTTGCCAGCATCACCACCATTGAAGGACTAACCGAAGAGGGCGGTCTTCATCCCGTCCAGGAAGAGTTCATCAACCACGGAGCGGTGCAGTGTGGCTACTGCACGCCCGGGTTTGTGATGGCAGCCGCCAAATTGCTCGAAGAGATCCCCCAGCCCTCACATGATGAAATTAAAGAGGGCATCTCTGGCAACCTGTGCCGCTGCACCGGCTATTACAAGATCGTTCAGGCGATTGAAGCCGCCTGTCAAAATGGCGGAGGTGAAAAATGAGCCAATTCGGGAAATCAACCAACCGCATTGATGCTCAGGCGAAAGTAACCGGAAAGGCAAAATACCCGGGCGACTTCACTTTTAGCGATGAGCTGGTGATGAAAGTTTTATTCTCTGGAAAGGTACATGCCAGGATTCTCTCGATCGACACCTCAGAAGCTGAAGCTCTGGATGGGGTTGTTTTGATCCTGACCGCCAAGGATGTACCGGTAAATGAATTTGGACTTTCCACTTATGACCAGCCGGTTTTGAGCGGACCAGGATCAGACAAGGAAGGCGCTGAGGTCGTCCGGTTTGAAGGCGACCAGGTCGCCCTGATCATCGCTGAGAGCGAAGAAATCGCTGAAAAAGCGCGTTCCCTCATAAAAGTGGAGTACCTGGACCTTCCCGTGGTAAAAACGATTGGTGAGGCGATAAAGGAAGGCGCGCCCATACTGCACCCTGATAGAGACTCGAATATTTTCTGCCACAATGTGGTCAGGTTTGGCAACGCTGAAGCCGCGTTTGAGGCCTGTGATGTGATCGTGGAAGGTGAATACCAGACCCCCGTGCAGGAGCACGCCTATCTGCAGCCTGAAGCTGGTGTGGCTTACGTAGACGATGAGGAGCGGATCACGATCGTTGTGGCCGGACAATGGGCTCATAAAGACCAGTCCCAAACCGCGCACGCTCTCGGACTGCCTTCTGAGAAAATCCGCGTCATTTATCCGGCCATTGGCGGCGCTTTTGGCGGTCGGGAAGACATGTCGGTCCAGATCATCCTGGGGTTGGCTGCAATGCGGTTGCATGAAAAAGGCATCGACCGACCGGTGAAAATTGTCTGGTCGCGCGAAGAGTCCATAATTGGGCATTGCAAAAGGCATGCCTACAGCATGAAAGCAAAGTGGGGGGCTACCAGGGAGGGCAAAATCCTGGCAGCCAGGTGTGAGATCTGGGCAAACGGTGGGGCTTACTGGTTTACTTCCAACAAAGTCCTCGGAAACGCGACTCTACTGGCTACCGGACCCTACGAAATACCTAATGTTTCCACGGATGCCTATGCGGTTTACACCAACGATATCCCGGCGGGAGCATTCCGCGGTTTTGGCGGTCCGCAGGCAGCCTTCATGGCGGAGATGCAAGTCGACAAACTGGCAGCCGCGCTTGGAATGGATCCGGTAGAATTCCGCATGAAAAACCTTTTCAAAGAGGGATCGATGATCTCAATGGGGTCGACCTTGCCCGAAGGCGTGACCATCCGCGAGGTGACCCAGCGCTGCGCGCTTGAAGCCGGCTGGAGGAAAACTGAAGCTGGTTGGAAGCGACCTGCCCTGCCTGCTTCCACTGACATGCACGTTAAGTCTGGCTGGAGTTTGGTTTGCGGATACAAAAATGCGGGATTTTCTTACGGTGCGCCGGAAAACTGTGGCGCAACCATTATTCTTGAAGGTGACCAGCAAATCGAAGTCGCAAAACTTTATCACGCTGGCGCAGAAGTAGGGCAGGGTGCGCATACAGTCTTTGCGCAAATGGCAGCTGAGGCTCTGGGACTACCACTGCACAAAATTCAAACGGTCTACTCCGACACCGCCACATCCTTGGACGCGGGTAGCGTTTCTGCTTCCAGGATGACCCATATGGCAGGAAACTCGATTATCGGTGCTGCTAAAGCTGCCCTTGAAAAATGGGCTGAAGGCAACCGTCCGGCGCTTGGCAGTTATGTTTACCGTCCTCCCAAGACAACGGTTTTGGATCCTATCGATGGGCACTGCTTCCCCAATTTCACTTATGGTTACGTCGCGCAGGCGATCCTGGTCGATGTCGATACCCGCAGCGGCGCAGTTCACATTCGGGAAGTTATCAGTGTTGACGATGTGGGCAAGGCGATTAATCCGCAGCTTGTTGAAGGGCAAATTGAGGGCGCGGTTGTGCAGGCAGCCGGGTACACGCTGCTTGAAAATTGGCAAAAGAAAGATGCCAAAGTTATTAGCGACCGACTTTCAAGATACCTGATTCCCACTGTTATGGACATTCCGGATACTGTCCGCAGTGTGATCATGGAATTGGCTGACCCGATCGGTCCTTATGGGGCACGGGGGGTGGGT
>CAZHXQ010000046.1:0-1394 GCA_964536465.1 uncultured Anaerolineaceae bacterium | reverse complement strand
GGGAGTGCGCGGAGGCTGCGCGTTGTGTGCGCTCGGGTTGGGCCCCGCGGCTCGGGCCGGGGCGGGCGCGGGCGCCCGGTGAGCGGCCTTATTTGCCCTTCGCGCCCGGCGTGCTCGAGGCGGTCTATCAGGCTACCGGTGTGCGTTTCAATCACTTCCCCCTGACCGATGAGACAGTCCTGCGGGGGCTGGGGAAACTGCCTGCCCGCGAGGTCGGTTTCTGGGATTATGAATAGAGCTTTCAGTGGTAACAGGGTCGCGGGTGTCATTTTGGCAGCTGGCAGTTCCCGCCGTTTTGGTGGAATCAAGCAACTTTTGCCATGGCGCGATAAAAACCTGGTAAACACGGTTATACAGACAGCCAGGCTTTCGGGGCTGGACCCGCTGGTTGTGGTGTTAGGCTCTGATGCTGATCTGATCAGAGCAACCATTGATGACGATTGCGTGGGGGTGGTGATCAACCGCGATTGGGAAATGGGGCAGAGCACCTCACTCAAGGCTGGTCTGAGAGCGATCGGGAGTCCGGTGCGAGGGGCTTTGTTTCTGCTGGCAGATCAACCACAGATGTCGGTGAATTTGGTAACCAGCATAGTCGAAGAAGGTTTGCGCACCAACAAAGTGATTGTGCCTGTGGTTGACGATAGGCGTGGAAACCCAGTTTATTTCCCGGAAGCCTGTTTTGATCGATTCGACCAGCTTGAGGGGGATATTGGTGGCCGTCAGATTATCTCCACCTGTCCTCATACAACCTTACAATGGCTGGACGAGTGGATGTCTGAAGACATCGACACACCAGAGGATTACCAGCGTTTACGCGCGCAATTTGGCGTCGACCAAAAACAATGATTGAAGCTTGATTTCCGTCTCTTCCGGACGGATGCAGACCAACCAGGGATGCTGACAGGGACATTTAGAGTAACAAAGTCTGAGGACACACTCGAAATTCAAGGCACGGTTTTGTGGCACTAAAACCAAAGAAACCGAGCGGCATATTGAGAGGTTTGCGCCAACAATGACGCCAATGAGAGTAACTTTGCTTGAAAATCAGTGCCTCATAACTTAGAATGAGGACAAGAAACTAAACAGGAGATACCAGTGATAACCCAAGAACAAGTTCTAAATGCCCTTCGCCACGTCATGGATCCGGATTTACGCCGTGACTTGGTGAGTTTAAAAATGATTGAAGATATCGAAATCGATGGCGGAAAAGTCAGTTTCTCCATCGTTCTGACGACACCAAGCTGTCCTCTGAAAAGCCAAATTGAAGCAGATGCACGCAGAACGGTACTGAGCATGACCGAAGCGTCAGAAGTAGATATTAATATGACAGCCAGGGTTACAGAATCAAAAACTGTGAACCTGGAGATCGGAAGAGCACACGTCTGAACTCCAGT
>CAZHXQ010000045.1:0-14580 GCA_964536465.1 uncultured Anaerolineaceae bacterium | reverse complement strand
TCAAAGTGCCACCAATCGCGTTCCAATTCAGCGTAGGTCATGCTCATCATTCCCAGGAGGGTGTCGGGGATCTGTACAGTTTGGGTGGCGTCATCATAGGCAGTCACAATGCTGTAATGCCCCATCCAGCCATCATCCTCGTCGGTATGACCACGTTCCAGTAAAACCGGGAAACCGCCAGCAAGCAAGCGCTTGATCACTTCGATGTCTCCACCGTAACGCAGCTGACCTTTCAGATCGGTGCTGGCTTGCACAAAATCCAACATTTCCTGCAGCATCACGTTGCGGTCGTCTTTGTGTGTCTTTAAGGCGTCTTCGGTGATATGCTGATTGGTTGTCCAACCCCAATAGGTAATGTTCATCGAAAGGTTGGCGGGACCGCAATTATTCATGGTTTGATATTCCAAACCCATTCCATCCAGCGCGAAATCTGCCGGCACAGGGAATGGCGTGCTGGTTGGTGCGGGCGCGTCAGTCGCCACTGCTGTTTCCTGGGCCGGGACCGCCTCCGTTGCGGTGGGCGCGGTTGTTGCTGTTGGCGCCATGGCAGTCAGCGTGGCAAGCACATCCGCGCTGATTGTGCCCTGTTGAGAGGGGCCAAACACATTTTCGGTGGGTGGCTTCAGCTGATAGTAGATTTTCGAATAGAGGCTGCGCGCGCGCGTCTCTACCGCAGGAATCTGCATGGCAGCCAAGCCCAGTAGTAACATCACAACGATAATGACCAGATAAGGCCAGAGGCTGCGCCAGACGGAGGTATGGCGAACTTGTTTCTTCAGTTCTTCGGTGGATTTTGACATAATTATCTCGTTTTTTTATTTCCCGGGTTCCACGCCCAGTGCTTTCAACTCAGCAACCGCTGGTTCCCAGCCAGGGTGCCATTCCAGGGCACGTTTGAAGTCCCAGATGGCAGCGTTGGTATTGCCGAGGGCCACGTTTGCTCTGCCGCTCCACAGGAAGGTTTCTGGCAAGGCGGGTTTGCTGGCGTCCGTTATGGTTTTATAGGTCAGGCTGATAACATCGCGATATCTGCCGGTGTAATAGTAGGCCTCGTAAGGACCGGTCTGATACCAAAGCATTCTCCATGGACGATGATCGACAGGCAGCCAACCGTAGACACTGAAAGCCTGATCAAAGGCTTCGGCTGCTGCCAGGTAGTCTTTTTTCATCACCAACAATTCACCTACACTGAAGTAAGCAAAATATTGTTCTGAAAGTTCTGCTGTTTCTGCGCGGTCTCTGATTTTCTCAAGAGTGGTATTGAGATTATATTCCGGGTCTGCGTCCGGACCCAGCAAGCCCAGCACGATCTCACGCTCTTGCGGAGGAAAAACCACCAGGTAGGTTCCGGAAAATTCGTCCCAGCCCTGTTGCAGCAGGTCGTATTTCACCCAGATGTAGCCATTTACAGTGTCGGGGATGTGGACTGCCTGTTGGGCGTCATCGTAACCATCCACCACCCCGTAATGCCCCATCCAACCGTTCCATTCATCATCACGGTTTACATAGCCGCGTTCAACCAGGACTGGATAACCAGCGGCTACCAGACGTTTGAGCAAATCGAGACTACCGCCCAGGCGTAAGAGCGCGTCCTGTTCGGTATGCTCCTGCACATAGGCGAGCATCTCATAGGGAGTGACATTCAGGTCTTCCAGGCGGGGTTTGACCACATGCTCGATGTCAGTCTGTTCGCCCACCCAGCCCCAGTAGCGCAGAATCAGAGCCAGATTGGTAGGACCACAGCTATTCAGGCGTTGATATTCCTGTACAACGCCTTCCAGCTGCACGGAGGCTGGAATCGCCGTGGGAACCGGCGTCGCAGTGGGGCTGGCGGATGGTGTTACCGTGATTTCGTGCGTAGGGGGAACGGTAGGCATAAGCGTTGCCGTAGGGGCGAGAGCGGTAAGGGTAGCGACCACCTCCGAGTTGAGGGTGGCTTCCCCGGATATCTCAAATTCTGATGCCGCGGGCGGCCTCAAGAAATAATATACCTTCGAACGCAGCGTGTTTACATAATAGTAAGCGCGGCTGTGTATTGCCGGAATCTGATAGAGCGCGAATAAAATTACAGCAACCGCAGCCAATACACCCAGCGCCACCAACCAGCGCCTTCTGGTTTTTAGACGTCTGGCAGCTTGCGTGCCTGGTTTTTGCGTCTCTTCGTTAACAACCTGATCAGGTTGAGTCTTGTCATCTTGGAACTGTTTCATTTCATCCATAGCATTTCGCATTATATCGCAAACACGGAAATGAGATATATACAGCTGAGGAATCTTCCTTACTTATATGCAGCGCTTATCACCGCTGGACGTCAACAGGGACGTGGGAACCAGTTTGTAAGAACTCGTTTTTCGCGACCTTGATTATTACGCGTTCTCTGAAAGGCTGGGCTACAATCGTCAGGGGGCTGCATTCTTACACAAATCTAATCCCCTCGCTATAAGATAAATCAAGATCATTTTGTGGTACTATAATGGTTCTGAATTTGGAGAAGTTTGAAAAATGCCTGTTTACAGTTATCTTTGCCAGGAATGCGGTCACCGATTTGACCAATTTCAACATTTTACCGATGACGCGCTGACGGTTTGCCCGGTCTGCAATGAAGTTGCGCTGCGTAAGGTCTATACTCCGGTTGGGATCGTCTTCAAAGGCAAAGGCTTTTACGCCACCGACAACCGCTCTCCATCTGGTCAGAAATACGGGCATAAAGATAGTGAGGAAGGCGGCAACGGCGCAAAATCGCCGAGCGAATCAGAAAAATCTGAAAGTTCTGTCAAGGAAGCAGCCAAAACTGAAGGTCCCGTCAAAGAACCCCACAAACCAACTAACACGACCGCCGAATAGGCGGTTTTTTTATGCGCGCTCAGATCTTGCCCGCTGGTCTGAAGGGGCGAAAAGCAGAGCTGGGGCAGTAATTGCCCCAGCCTGCCTGCTTTCCCCCTGTTATCCCCCTTTCATTTGGCTCGTTTGTTATCTTCATCCAGATCCGCCTTCCAGTCCGGCGGCAAGGGAGCTCCCGACCTCATCTGGCGGATAGCATAATTGAGTGACTCATACTGCACCTTAACACCCTTTGAATCTTTGACGTAATTCGAAGACCGGTGGCTGTCAATGCCAATACTCCCGGCGGCAGCCTGCGCGTCGATATCAGCACCCAGGAAGAGGAATTCCCAGCCAGCCTGCTTGCAATCGTCAATCATTTTGTTCAGCATGGGCGCATTGGTTTCGCGTGAGCTGTTTTCATAACCGTCCGTGGTGATAACCATGATGACCTTGTCCGCGCGACCCTCTTTCTTGGTCTGTTTCTGCACATTGGTTATCTTGTGAATGCCCAGGGCTACAGCATCATACAGGGCTGTGCTGCCCCGCACGAAGTAGTCTTTGTCGGTCAGAGGTTTGATATCCTGCAGGTTGATGCGGTCATGCAGGGTCTCGAAGAAGTTGTCGAACAAGATGGTGGTCACGCGAGTTTCGCCTTCAATCTTTTTCTGATCGCTGAGGGTCGCGTTGAATCCCCCGATAGTGTCGCTTTCCAAGCCAGCCATTGAGCCGCTGCGGTCTAACATAAAAATCAGTTCTGTTTTGTTCATGTAGACCTCCTTATTGATCTGAGGTCTATGATATTCCCCCAAGCCCACGGGGTGGTCGCCTGGAAGGCGACATTTTATAAGCCGAGCAAGCTCTGATCAAAATCGTAAAGAGCCGCATTCACTTTGGCGATGTCGTGCTCCCCGCCCTCCAAAAAATAGCGCACAATCAGGTCGCGCATGTCACAGGGACTGAAGGCAAACCCCGCCCGAGATAGTAAGTCCTGCGCGTCTTTCACCGTTAGCTTCATGCCGATGGCAAGAGCCAGGACGGTAGACTTGCTGGGCGTATAGCCAGGGTTGCTGCGGATTTTGCTGAAGAGGCGGCGGTCGATGTTGGAACGCTTATACACCTCCACATCACTCATGCCCCTGGCATCGATGAGGCTGAGCAGCGCTTCGGAGAAGGTTTTCTCTTTAGGAAACGCCAGCCCTGCCTCCAGGTCCATATCATGCCGCGTCGACGCCATATTGTCCGGTTCATCTTGGTGCGCACGGTCTGGTTCGTAAAGTGCTCTATAAAGAGTTGTCCCGGGACCATAAGGATCACGCCGATTAAGATTTCTGTTTTCATCTACATAATGATCATCGATGTAGCTTTTGAGATCGCCGCGGAGTTTGAAGCCCAGGGCGGTTGCTGTCTGATCGAACATAACCAGGGTCACCCGCATCTCGCTTTGAAAAAGAAAGCGATTGATTTCATCCAGGGCAACTGCCAGAGCCTGTTCATATGGGTAACAAAAACTGCCTGAAGAGATCAGCGGGAAGGCAACGCTCTCGAGATGGTATTGAGCCGCAAGTTCAAGGCTGGAGCGGTAAGCACTGCGCAGCAGTGCCTCCTCGCCCTGTTCTCCTCCCTGCCAGATGGGTCCAACGGTATGAATCACAAATTTTGCTGGAAGATTAAAGCCAGGCGTGATCACCGCCGCGCCAGTAGGGCAGCTACCAATGGCATCACAGGCTACCGCCATCTCTTCCACTCCGGCAGCAGCAAATATCCTGCCGCAAACCCCACCGCCTCGTTTCAGCCCTGAGTTGGCCGCGTTGACGATGGCATCTACTTCCATCCTGACGACATCGTTGCGAATAATGTTAAATGGCATACCATTCTCTCCAGGGGCGTGATTCAGCTGGTTAAATCGGCGATGAGCAGTTCAAAGGCGGTCTGACCGGGCATACCACCGGTCTTGATGCCTTCATCGATATCCAGCAATCGGTTGAAGATATCGAGCAGCTGGCGCATGCTGAAGCGCTGCGCCTGGGTGTAGAGTTTGCGAGCCACAAAGTTGAGTACCTTCAACCCTTTTTCAATTTGTTGAACACTGCCGCCCTCGTCAATGATTTCGCGCGCCTGGATCAGAAGCCGAAACTGGCGGTGAATCATGCCTGACAGTTCCATCACATCGCTTTTTTCAGTCAGCAGCTGAAATTCCTGCATGGCCTTGACAGCATTGCGCTCACCCAAAGCATCGGTAAGAGCAAAAATATTGCCCTCCTGGTCATGGGCGGTCAGCAGGGTGACATGATCTGGCTCTACCAGCCCGGTTTCGCCGACGTAGGTAATCAATTTCTGGACTTCATGCCCAGCCTGCAGGGTATCACTGCCGACATAGCTGGCTAACAAGTGGGCCGCATCGGGACGGAAAGCACCGCCAAGCTCTTTGGCTTTGCGCAAAATCCAGGCGGGCATGTCTTCGGCGTCTGGCAGCAGACAATCCACGATCACTGCTTTATTCTTGTTCGCCTCTATCCAGCTGGTCAGCCAGGCGTAGCTTCTTTGGTTTTCCCAATCGCGCTTTCCCCATTTTTTGATGATGTGATCTTCTACAAGCAAGACCAGGGCGGAGCTTTCAGGCAGATTTGAGAACAAGTCGAGATGTTTTTCGAGGGTCTCTTTGCCTGCCCTGGCAAGCATGGGGCGGGCGTCTTCTACGATGACCAATCTTCGTTCAGCCAGGAAAGGAATTGTGAGCGCGTCTGCCTGCAGTGTCTCAAAACTCAAGACATCACCCTGCAGACGCGAGGTATTCAAATCAGCCATGCTTGGGTCACCCATACCCGATTGAAAGCCTGCCAGAATCTCTTTGATTCTGACGCTGTCATCCCCCCGCAGGAGGTACAGGCTGGGTTTACCTGGTTCTGCCATCACGCCCGTGTGCTGATATGGTGAATAAAACCGTTCCTGGTCTTCTGACTGGTGACCAGGTTGACTTCCAGTCCACCAATGTCAGCGTCAGTGGTGACATTTTCTTGTAACCAGGGTCCGATGGGTTTTGAAATGTTGTAAACAGGAATGGCGACGAGAGCGGATAGGAGGATGTGCCACCACTTCGGTTTTCTTCCACGGCTTAAAGCCATCAAAGCAACAAAGGCTGTTGAGCCTGCGAGTAACGAAGAAGCCGCCAGGTTCGTGCCACAGCCCGGATGAACTGCCAGCTGCGTCTCGCCCGCCTTCAAGCGTTTGCGCGCTTCCAGGACTGCGTCTGTGACCAATTCTGTGGGCAGGTCAGCAATCAGGAAGAAACCGGCCGGGTTAGAATGACCCATCATTTTAATGCCTTTGAAACGAGCCGCCAAAATTTTCATGGTGGCATGCTCAAGGGCATGATTACGTTGGGTGGAGCGAATGAATGGGATGTTGTTCAGGCTTGTCATGGCTGGCTCTTTCTGGCGTTTTTCGGTTAAGGAATGATACCTCAATTAAAGGTGTCATAATAATTTGGGAGCCTGCGCATGCTCAATTTGGCAGCTTTAGTGCTGGTTTTGTTTCTCCAGCAAGGCTTCCTTGAGCGCCTCCCTCACCGAGCGGGCTTCAATGATCTCGATGCCAGCCGGCCAGGGTTCGCCTTTGCGCAGACGTTTGGGCACCACCGCGCGCGTAAAGCCCAGTTTTGCCGCTTCGCGAAGCCTGGTCTGAATTTGTCCAACCATACGCAGCTCTCCCGAAAGCCCGACTTCGCCAATCAAAACCGTATCAGCCCTGACAGGTTGATCTTTAAACGAAGACGTGATTGCTGCCGCAACTGCCAGGTCAGCTGCTGGCTCCTCAATACGCAGCCCGCTGACCACGTTAGTGATCACATCCTGGTTGCCCAGCCCAATCCCCAGTCGGCGTGTGAGCACGGCCACAATGATCAAAAGGCGATTGAAATCAATTCCATTGGCTGTACGGCGCGGATTACCGAAATTGGTCGGTGTGGTCAGCCCTTGAATTTCCACAAGCAACGGGCGCGTGCCTTCCATGGTCACGGCAATCGCCGAACCAGGAGCATTGATCATGCGCTCAACCAAAAAAACTTCGCTGGGGTTGCGGACTTCCACCATGCCGCGTTCCTGCATTTCAAAAACGCCTACCTCACTGGTGGCGCCATAGCGATTTTTTACCGACCGCAGCAGCCGGTAGCTCTGGAAATGTTCGCCTTCCAGGTATAAAACCGTGTCGACAATGTGCTCCAACACCCGGGGGCCAGCAATCGTGCCTTCTTTAGTCACATGCCCGATCAAAAAGACGGTAATGCCGCTGGTTTTCGCTAATTCCCTCAAACGGGCAGCCGATTCCCTAACCTGTGAGATCGAGCCAGCGGCGGATTCCATCTCAGGCAGGGTGACGGTCTGGATCGAATCGATGATCACCAGGGATGGTTTGACCTGCGAAATATGTTCAAAAATGACCCCCAGGTTGGTCTCGGTTACCAGTAAGAGATTTTGCGGGAGTTTGTCTGCTTCTGCCAGGCGCACGGCGCGCATTTTGATCTGGCGCTCCGATTCTTCACCCGAGACATATAAAACTGTATTTTTGTCGGCCATTTGCATAGCCATTTGCAGGGTAAGCGTGCTTTTACCGATGCCCGGGTTCCCGCCGATCAGCACAATCGAACCGGGTACAACCCCTCCCCCCAGCACACGGGCAAATTCTTCCATTTCGAGCGGCAAGCGCTGGTCAACCTGACCCTCAATATCGCTCAGACGTTTCACACGGGAACTCCCGGTGAGACCCTTCATCTGCGCTGCAGGTTTGACAGGCGTATCCTGGACCAGCTCTTCAACCATGCTGTCCCAGCTTTCACAGCTGGGACAGCGTCCAAACGCGCGGGAACTGGTCTTCCCGCAAACTTGACAAACGTAGCGTGTATAGCTTTTTGCCATTAACCCTCGCTTAGATTCCGATCAGTTCCGGCGCTGCCATCTCCTCCTGGTTTTTGATTTCCTTCAGGACGATGACTTTTTCAGTTTCGCCTGCATCATTTTCTTTTTCTTGCAGGTCAACCTGAATTGTATCGCCGACCTTGAATCGCTTGGCGAGCAGTTCGTCAGAAAGCCGCTCTTCAACCTCTTGTGTGATCACCCGACGCACAGGGCGCGCGCCCATATCCGGGTCGTAACCGAGATCGGACAGATATTCCAGAGCTGCTTCGGTTGGAACCAACTTAATTTCCTGTTCTTCAAGCTGCTTGTTGACCTTATCAATTTCTAAGGAAACGATTTGGCGGATATCCTTGCGGTTGAGGGCACGGAACACAATCACCGAATCGAGACGATTGATAAATTCAGGTCTGAAGTTTCGCTTCAAAGCTTCCATGAGCTTCTTCTGCATTTCCTTGTAGTCCAGCTCTTCTTCTTTGACTTCATCGATCTCCAATGAAAAGCCCAAGCCAGCCTGGCGACGGATCAGATCCGCGCCGATGTTGGTGGTCATGATGATGATCGCGTTGCGGAAGTCAACTTTCAGCCCTTTAGCATCGGTCAGGTGTCCTTCCTCCATAATCTGCAGGAGCATGTTGAGCGCTTCAGGATGTGCCTTCTCGACCTCATCGAAAACCACGATGGAGTAGGGTTTACGCCGGATGGCTTCGGTTAACTGTCCGGCTTCGTCATAACCGACATAGCCAGGAGGAGCGCCGACCAGACGGCTCATGCTGTGCCTTTCCATAAATTCGGACATATCGATCTGGATTAACGCATCTTCCGTGCCGAACAACTGACGAGCCAGCGATTTTGTCAGCTCTGTCTTGCCCACACCTGTGGGACCAAGGAACATAAAGGAACCAATCGGTCTGCGGGGGCTCTTGAGCCCGGCTCGTGCGCGGCGGATGGCTTTTGAGACTGCCACAATCGCCTCTTCCTGCCCGATAATGGATTTGGAGAGATCCTCCTCCAGGTTCAACAGGCGTTCCGATTCTTCTGACTCGATTTGGGTGAGGGGGATGCCCGTCCACATCGAAATTACCTCGGCAATATCGTTTTCATCAACCACCGGGGCTTCAGAACGGTTCCAGGCGGTTTGAATACCCTGCAGCTGTTCTTCAAGGGTCTCCCGGCGCTTAAGCAGTGCCTGGATATTATCGCCATCGGCACTGGCCTTGGCCGATTTCAACTCCTTGCGGACTTCACGCAGCTCTGCCACCAGGTCTTTGCTGCTCATAGCAGATTCACTTTTATACATGCGCACGCGCGAGGCTGCTTCGTCGACCAGGTCGATTGCCTTGTCGGGCAGGAAGCGCTCAGTCACGTAGCGTGAGCTCAGCTTGGCGGCAGCCTCCAGGGCTTCGTCACTGATAGTCAGGCGGTGATGCTCTTCATAATTGGGGCGCACACCATGCAGAATCTCGATTGTCTCTTCCACATTGGGCTGATCGACCACGATAGGTTGGAAACGTCGCTCCAGGGCGGCATCACTCTCAATGTTCTTGCGGTATTCATTGGCAGTGGTAGCGCCAATCACCTGCATCTCTCCTCGGGAAAGCGCGGGTTTCAGGATATTGGCAGCATCGACCGATGAGCCGGCCGAACCAGCGCCAACCAACATATGCAGCTCATCAATAAAGACGATGTCACCGCTGTTCTTCAGTTCATCGATGACTCGTTTGAGTCTTTCTTCGAATTGTCCTCGATACATTGTCCCGGCGACGATTGAACCGACATCCAGCTGCATGACGCGTTTGCCTAAGAGAAGGCCGGGGACGTCGCCATCGACGATGCGCTGTGCCAGCCCTTCCACAATCGCGGTCTTGCCAACACCTGGTTCACCAATCAGCGCCGGATTATTTTTGGTTCGGCGGGCGAGTATCTGGATAACGCGTTCAATCTCTTTTGTCCGTCCGATGACCGGGTCAAGCTTATTTTCTTCTGCCAGAGCAGTCAGGTCGGTGGCCAATTGGTCGACCAACGGTGTCTTGCCTTCTTCTTTTTCTTTTCGACGCGAGACACCCCGGCGGCTGATCACATCGCTTTTTTCAAGCTCATCTGATATTTCTGACTTTTTTGCCTCTTCCTGAATCTGTTGATACTCTTCGATTATTCTGGCAGTCTGGCGTTGAACCTGCTCTGGGGTAATCCCGAGCGCGCCAAGAACGCGCATCGCCATACTTTTCGGGTTGCGCGACATTGCCAATATAAGGTGCTCTGTGCCAATTGAGGTGGCTTTGTCTGTCAGGGCTTCTGCCAACGATTGTTCCAGCAATTCTTTGACGTCATCCCCTAAATCTGAGGATAAGTCATCAGTGGATTCTTGCTGACCTCTCAATTGCTTCAATAGATCGCGAACTCTTTCGGTGTCCACACCCAGATCATCCAGAACCCGGCGGGCAGCCGTTCCAGACTCAAGTGTCAGCCCAAGCAGCAGATGTTCGCTACCAATAGTTCGGGCGTTTTCCTCTTCAGCTTCCTGTTGAGCCAGGCTGAGGACCCTTTTTGCTTTTTGGGTAAATTTGTTTATGCCAGCCATGGCGTACCTCCTGTAGGTTGATCGTTTTACGCTGCCAGATTTATCCCGATTATTTGATCCTGGCAGCAATAAAATCAGTCGGGGACTTTTGTGTTTAAGACACGGCAGATTGCAAATCTTTTCGCAACCTCATCGATTGGAGTATACCAAAATTAAGACTCATAGTCTCGTAACCGTAGCGAATTTGATGAAAAGTTAATAATGGCCCACTTACGCCGATCTTATTGTCCTCGGGTAGAATAAAAGCCAACAGGAGCAGCCATGAATATTGCCGAATTATTTGACCATAAGAAGACCTTGTTTTCGCTGGAGATCTTCCCGCCTAAGAAGGACTCTCCCTATAATGTTATCTATAACTCCCTGTTAAAAATGCGGGGAATTCCGGCTGACTTCATCAGCGTCACCTATGGTGCCGGCGGGTCCCGGGCACAGCAAGACAAAACAATCGAGATTGCTTCGCTGATATTGCAGACCTATCACACCGAGCCAGTGGCACATCTTACCTGTGTGAATGCCGACCGGCAGCAGGTCTTGGAAACCCTGCAGCAGCTCAAAGATAACCACGTTGAAAACATTATGGTGCTGCGCGGGGACATCGCTGCCGACAGCCCTCCGAAAACGGATTTTAAGTATGCCTCTGATCTGGCGGCTTTTATCAAAGCCCACCAACCAGGCTTTAATCTGCTGGGGGCCTGTTATCCCGAGAAACATTATCAAGCCGGGTCGATGGAAAAAGACATCGAAAACCTGAAAATTAAAATCGACAATGGTATCACCCATCTGATTACCCAGCTCTTTTTCGATAATCAGAAGTTTTACGCCTTTCGAGACAGAGCTGAAGAAGCCGGCGTTAGAGTGCCTATTCAGGCTGGCATCATGCCCATCACCAACCATAAACAAATCGAACGCACTGTTGCTTTGAGCGGCGCTTCTGTCCCGGCCAAATTGCGGCGCATCTTTGATCGCTATAGTAACAACGAAAAGGCCCTCTTCGACGCCGGAATCCACTACGCGATTGAACAAATTATGGACCTGATCGCCAACGACGTGCGCGGCATTCATCTTTACACGATGAATAATGTCGAAATTGCCACCCGCGTCAGCGACGCGATTCAAAATATCATTACGGCAGAGAACAACAATTTGTAACTTCCCGCCGCAGGCGCCAAGTAGCCTGTGGGCTGTGAGCTTTCCCCTCTTGCCTCAAACAGGTCTGGCTCGCTCCTCGGATTCTTGGATGATTGAATTTTTCCAGGGCGTCTGGTCAGCGGGTAATGTGGGCATCTACTAATTTCTCTGAACGGCAGTAAAAAATGACGCGTTGAAATACGGATTTTTTTATGAGCAGGTGCCTGCCTGTCAATGCCCCCACCCGTCATCAATCAACAAATCATGGACATAAAGTCCTAAAGTGTTATTGGCTTCGACGGTTTGCCCTATTTGCTCCACCAGACCTGATGGGGCCAGGCTTTGGCATACGAGTCTAAAATCAGATCGACCGTATTATTGAACGTTGCGTCGATTACCTGCAGCTGCGGGTGTTGGCGATAGAACTCGACACAGCGGGCGATACCCTCGCGGAAGGGCACCGTGCAGGCAAACTCAGGCACCAGAGCTTTGATCTTGCTGTTATCCAGGATAAAACTATGTGCCTTGTCACCCAGTAGGCCCTGACCCCACTCTGGGTCAAATTCAGCAATTAAATCGGAAGGCACATGCACGATCTTTGCCTGGGTGCCCACTGCTTCAGCCAATTTCTGGACGATCTGATTCCAGGTCTGCCATTCATCCGAAGTGATGTGATAGGCCTGCCCAATTGCCTCGGTTTTGCCAAATAAACCTACGAAACCTTTGGCAAAATCACTGCTGTGAGTCATGGTCCAGATTGAGGTGCCATCGCCGTAGACGATCACTGGTTTCCCCCGCAGCATGCGATCGACAAAGGTCCAGCGCCCTGTTACAGGAATATAGCCCTCATCATAAGTATGGGAAGGGCGTACGATCGTTACCGGGAACCCTTCTTCCCAATAGGCACGCATCAACCGCGCTTCGCTGGCTGCTTTGTCTCGTGAATATCGCCAGACGGGATTGTCCAGTGGCGTCTCCTCGGTCACCGGCAGGGCCTGGGGTGGGGTCTGATATGCCGAGGCAGAACTGATGAAGATAAATTGGGAGGTGCGCCCCCTGAATAAATCGACCATTAAACCAGCTTGTTCAGGGGTAAAGGTCAGAAAGTCAGCCACTACATCAAAATGGCGCCCAGCCAGCGCTGCCTGAACAGAGTCAGGCTCCCTCACATCGGCCTGAACCACTTCAGCCTCTGGCAAAGGCTGTCGCAGTGAGCTTTTGCCTCGGTTAAGCAGCGTGACTTTAAAGCCTCTCGCGATGGCAAGTTTGGAGCAGTGATAACTGATCGTTCCAGTGCCGCCGATAAAGAGTATTTCCATTGGTCACCTCCAGGTTTTATACAGGTTTTGGGCTAACGGCTTTTCTACCGAAGAGAATCAGCCCGGTTAAAATCAAATATAAGACAGCCACAAGCAGCATCGCCGGGCGAATACCGACCAGGTCAGCCAATGAACCCAAAGCAAAAGGTAACAAAAGAATGGCGACGCCGCTGGCCAGCGTGGTGGCAGAGCCGGCAGCTGCGCGTGCCTGCCCGGCTGCCTCGAAGGCAAGTGTGATCATAGTGGCATAAAGATTGGCAACGCTCAGCCCGGCCAGGAACAAACCGGTCAAGGTCCAGGCCTGAGAGCCGCCCAGCCAGAAAAGAGCGAAGCCGAGCGCTCCCAAAGCAACGGAGATAAAAAGAATTAAAAATCGGTCGTACCTTTGCAAGAGCAGCGAACCAGCATAACGACCCACAACCATTCCGACCAGGAAAAGGCTTACCCACTGCGTCGCCTGGTCTTTGGGCATTGACAATTGAGACTGCAGGTAATCTGATGCCCAATAGATCATACAAAATTCGATCGAAATCGAGACGACCAAGGCTACCCAAAACAGCCAAAATTTCCCAGGCAGCCTTCCGGATTGGATTTCGATGTTTTTAGCACTCTTTTGAATCATCCACGAGAATTTTGGGGTAATCAGTATCCACAATCCAATCACTAAGGCCAGGCTGGTCATTATATAAACTGCCGGCCGCCAGGTGGTGGCCTGACCGCCGAAGTAACCAACCGCCAGGGGCGCTACTGTGCTCAAGACTGCGGCCAGGGTATTGGCTTCAGATACGCCTACAGTGCTGTGCTTGCCCATCTCATCAGAGAGAATGGCAGGATTTACCGCAACGATAAGGCCGCCAAGCAGGCCCATAATGAATAAACCTGTCAGGGTTACAGCCGGCTGTCTGCCCAGCACCAATATCAGCCCGCCAATGCCCAGACCGACCCCACCAAGGCCAAGCACCTTCCATTCGGGCAGCTTTTTCAGGATGAAATGCCCAAACAGACCCACCACAACTATGCCCAGCGCCAGGGCTGAAGTGTGTATCCCGCTTTCGGTAAAGGAGAGTTCAAGCTCATCCCGCAAGTAAGCCACAGCCGGACCGGCGACGTTGATGCTATAGCCAAAAAAAGCCAGCATGAAATATACCAGCCATACTCTTAACCCGCGGGTGATTTTGGATGGCACCACAGCCGATCGCTCTTGAAAATCAACTTCCGGGTTTTTTGTCATCAGGCCTGCCCTCGAGCATTTCTTTATATTTGGCTGCTCCCCAACGGTTGGCATAACCGCTCCAGACGGTGAGGCTGATTAATAAACCTACCAGGGGCAACCCCATCACTCCGATCAAAATCCCCCAGGTCAGTCCATTGAGAGCGCCTTGCCAGGCTGCCCCGCTGTAACCCAACACCGTAAGCACAAGGGCTATCACCAGTACTCCCAGGCCGTACCATTTGAGGATACCCAGATAGCGTTTCCAGTTGTGACGGCTATAATCTTCCGGTTTGAAGTTGGGGTGCTCCGGGTTATTGTCCATGATTGGCAAATACTACTACTTTAAGAAACTGGGCATCTTGCGCACAAAATGACAGGTATAGCCATGAGGGCGCTTTTGCAGATAATCCTGATGATAGTCCTCTGCCTTCCAGAATTTGGTCAGCGGCTCCAGCGTGGTGACAACCGGGCGTTTCCACTGCCCGCTGGCATCCACCAACTTAATCATCGCTTCCGCGGCCTGTTTTTGTTCTTCATCGCGATAAAAAATCGCTGAACGATAAGAAGCGCCAATGTCATTGCCCTGCCGATCAAGCGTGGTAGGGTCGT
>CAZHXQ010000044.1:0-15068 GCA_964536465.1 uncultured Anaerolineaceae bacterium | reverse complement strand
ACCAGACCGCTGACGTGTGGAGCGGACATAGAAGTACCAGACCATCCACCCTGATAGGTAGAATCACTGCCTGGTGTACAGGAGCGGATGTTCGCTCCCGGAGCAATTACCTGGGGTTTCAGCATAGCAAAACCATCCACAGGGTTGATTGTGTCGGGATCATCTGTTGGGCCCCAGTTGGAGTGGGTTGCATACTGCCCGGTGTCGCGAGTGGAGGAGCCCACACCTGTGACATTACCAGCTCGGGCAGGGTTGCCGACGGTGTTGAGTCCGGGAGGGGCTGGGTAACCGCAGTTGCGGGCGTTGCCATTAGAGAAAACCGGGTAAACACCGGCCGCATGCCAGACGTCGATAACATCAGCATACCAGTCGTCATAGACCGTTCCGCAGTCTCCCCAGGAGTTGTTGACGACATGTGGACGCATATCGGGATTGGGGTTCGCGCCGGTAAGATCATGAGGAGCTGCAAAAAATTCACCACAACCGAGCAAAGATTCGTCGTAGCAGCTTCCATCGGGGCAGCCAGCGCAGGCAAGCCACTCGGCACCGGGAGCGATACCAATTTGGTTCGAGCCCCCATCATCGCCGACCATTGTGCCCATGGTGTGTGTGCCGTGGTTATTACCATCGCGAGGAACAGCGTCTAAGGGGTTATAAGGGTTGTACCAGTTGTAGTTGTGATCGAAGCTGCCACCGCCGAGGTTCCCGCGGTATTGATCGACCAGAGCTTCATGAGAGTAACGGACACCAGTGTCGTTGTTGGCGACAATCATTCCGCTTCCATCAAAACCCAGTGCCCAGGCTTCAGGAGCCAGAACGTGTGCGATGTTGGGTTCAACCGCTTTTGCTTCTTCTGTGAATTCGACCTGCTCAGGTTCGTAGAGCATATATTGCTTTTGAGCCGTGATCGAGGTCACATGTGGCAGCTCTTGAAGATTTGATAAGACCATTTGTGTGGAATTCTTTACCAGGATGCGATTGGCAATCCAAAAAGACTGATACTCCAGCCCAGCGCTGTTCAGGTATGCTTTCGCCGCTGCTTGAGTCTTGTCTGCCTGAGCCTTGAGGGTCTCGTACACGAACCAACCGCGTTGACTCCAGTCCATAAAATAAGCCTGAGAGAGGTCGGCTGTGTTGTCAAATTCGACCCAATAGGTAGCTGTGCCGTTCAGCTTGATTTCTTCTTCAACAGCTGCATCAACCGTCACAATTTGCTGGGGAACGACAGTCTCGGCAGTTACACTGACAGGCATGTAACTGATAAACATACCCAGAGCCAGGAAAACTGCGATGACCTTCATTAATGATTTATTTTTCATGTCACTTCCTTTTTAAAATTTTAAAATTGGTATCGATACTGAAAGAAATTTTAGACAGCGAAAAAAACAACCCTCCTCTCATTTTCTGTTGTAGTGATTATTATGGACAAAAAAATTTTGCGCGATAATGCGCCGATAGAACGAATTATTGGAATCGGATTTATTCGATAGAAATCAAACAAGCTGCTCCCGCGTCTATTGACTTTCCTGATTATTTGCCAATTACTAATTAGTATAACCATTCGAGTCCAAAACTGTCAACATTGGTTACGAAATGGGTTCATTTAAAAAATCGACTTGAGCAATGAAATTGAGCCTTGGGTTTCTACGGAGAAACCCTCATTCGGTTTAATCCCATAATATTTGTACGCATTAGATTTTTAGATCTGATTGCTCAAGGAGTTTTCTCTATTTTTTGCTGTAGTCTGTTCCTGCGGTGTTCGATTTCAGCCAAGAAGGTTCGGCTTTTAGCTGTAATTGAGCCGTTTTTGGTTTGTTTGAGCAATGTCTCGGTGAGCGTGAGTGCTTGTTCAAAGTCTTTTGCGCTGTGTTCATAATACTTGGCCAGCTCCAGCGTGGCCTCGGCAGAGCCAAGTTCGTGTGCCTGGTTCCAAAGGGGAAGAGCGTCAGCATAATTTCTGTTTCTCTTGCTTATTCGCGCGCGTGACAGCAACGAGAGAATTAAATCCTGATCATCCGACGATAAAAAATGTTTCGATGCGTATAGTCGTTCAGCTGTTACTTCCCTGTCCAGACTTTCCATCAGCCGTCCGATTGAATAAATATCCTGTGCATGTGAGATTTTATCGGAAGTCGGGTCCTCCAGCATGGCAGCCAGTGTGGTGAAAAGGGCAGAGAGGCTGACCACATCGACTTGGTTATGATAAAAAATTTTCGCGATTTCGCTGGCGTCACCATTCAAGATGTAATTCCGGTAAAACTCGGGCACCAGATATCCCGGTATGTCCTCACTGGTTCGAAAGAATGAAAGGATCTCTTTTTCGATATTAGCGAGATTGCACTGCTTCAGCCGGCGTTTCCAGACCCGCCTGGTGATATGCAAAAGGTCGATGTGGCCCATCTCGTCAAAGGGGTTTGAGAGTCTGTTGAGTATGTAACGCGTGTTGATTATTGGAAGGTCAAAGGATTTGCCATTATAACTGACTACAGCATGAGCGCCGTCCACAAACTGGCTCAGCGCGGCCAATTGGGCTTTTTCTTCTGACGGATTGCGCAGAAAAAATTGTTCAAGTTTGAATTGATCGCCACTGAAACGCGCCGCGCCAATCATGAAAGGAATGGTCCCGGTTCCACCTGAAAGACCGGTAGTCTCGGTGTCCAGAAAAACAAATTCAGAAATGTCGCTTTGTGCCAACACTTTGACCTGGGCCCACTCGCACAAAACCTCGTAAGCGGTAAAAGGCCTGAGTGGCGCAGTGCCGTGTTGATGTTGGTGCGGGTATTGGTGGCTGGAAGAAAAGATTTTGCCAAAAATTGTGTCAAATTCATGGCCCGGTACCAGCTCCTCGATTGGAATTTTCTTTTTCGCCGCAGCAATCAGGGGCTTATCTTTTCCAAACTGAACCCCGAACTTTTTCAGCTGTTCAGAAAGGTCTTTCCACTTATCCATTGCGCAATCCCATTAATAACGCCAATGCTTCTTTTTTGCCACCATAACCAGGTTCACCAACCGGACCGACACAAGCAGGGCAGCCAGATTCGCACTTACAAGTCCCGATAACCTCAATCGCCCTCTCGATCCAGAAAGTTCGTGAATCGTACAGTTTTCTCGAAAGCCCGATGCCCCCTGGAATGTTATCGTAAACCAGAATGGCTGGGTTGGAGTCATTCAAAACAGAGCGGCTTTCCGAAAGCAGTGAGATATCCTCCCGGTCGCACATGATCAAAAGCGGGGCGATACTGCGCAGCGCATAGGCAGCGGCAGCCAGCCCACTGCGGATCATCACCCCCGCTTCTGCCTTGTGGTGGCAGGAGGCGCACAAAGCTACCAGGTTGGAAGCCTGGTTGGCCAGGCCAGAGTCCGCAAAGCTGCGGAAAGGCTGCACATGGTGGACATGCAGCTGGGCTGGCTCTAAGATTTTTCCGCAGCCACGGCAGCTGAAATTGTCACGCAGCAGAATTTTTTGGCGCAAACGATTCCAGTCAGGACCGTAAACATTGCGGTCGGAGCCCCATAAGTTTTGGGCGCGCAATGTCTCAACAATTTCTGGCGAAAGCCCCAACCAGAAGCCAGTGGTATGCAGATTTTGAGGTGGCAAGTCGATATCCCCGACACCGAGAAGTTCGTTGCTTACCCAGCGTTTCTTCTGGAAGGTATTGATTGAGATCTCCAGATCCAAACTGCCATAATTGGCAGAAAAGTTATGATAGGCGACCGATGATGTCAGTTCGTAATTGATTATCCTGGTTTCAACTACAGGAATAGTGAAGTATTCGGCATTGCTTGGCTTGAGCAGGCAGACCCCCTGTTCAAGATCGAGTTCCAATACTTCGTACATTTCCGCATCGTGCAGATAAATGGCCTCTTTGTGCACAAACCAGCGGGCGGCGTTAGCATCAACCTGACCAATCAGCCTGGTGCTTTGGTTTTCTTCGGTGACGTTCAAACTGACTACATCGGGCGTGGAAGAACGCAGTGACACTTCCGCGGCAGGATAACTGTCTGCCAACCAGTAATAGTTCTCTCCCTGACGTGTGATCGTTCCGGATTGCTCCAGAACAGCTAAAAATTGCGCAAGCTGGTCAGCTTTGATCGAACCAAAGTTTTCGTTGTTGGCGAAAGGCAATTCAAACGCCGCGCAGCTGATATGCTGCAGCAGAATCAACAGATTTTGAGGGTCAACCAGTGCTTGCTCTGGGTTCTGATCCACCAGATATTCAGGGTGACTGGCCAGATATTGATCCATGGCTTCGTTGGTGGCTATCATGATCGCCAAAGCGGTTTGCTGTTTACGACCAGCCCTACCTATGCGTTGGCGAGCGGTAGCGATTGTGCCCGGGAAGCCCACCAGAATGACGGCATCCAGGTCACCAATATCCACCCCCAGCTCCAGCGCCGACGTGGAAAAAACGGCACGCAGGCTGCCGGATTTCAGCCCCTGTTCGATTTCACGTCGTTCTGTTTTAAGATAGCCGCTGCGGTATCCCCGCGCGAGGTCACGTTCCTCATTCGACAGCCTGTTGCGCAAGTAAGTCAGCAGCATCTCGACCGTTCGCCGGGTACGCGCGAAAATTAGAGACTGATGACCCGCTCTGATTAGTCGCTGAGTGAAAGTCACGCCAAAATCAAGACTGCTTTTGCGAATGCCCAGCTTTTCATCGACAAAGGGAGGGTTGAAGACGAGCAGGTGAGCTGGACCTTTTGGGGAGCCATCCTGGTCGATCAAGCGGACGTCTTGTTCAATCAAGCTCCGCGCGAGTTCTTCTGGGTTGCCAATTGTGGCGGAAGTCAGGATGAATTGCGGATAGGCGCCATTGAAGGCACAGATACGCTTCAGCCTGCGGACCACGTTGGCGAAGTGAGAGCCAAAAACCCCACGGTAAATATGGGTCTCGTCAATGACTACATAACGAAGTTTTGAAAAGAACCGCGCCCAGTTGGTATGGTGTGGAAGGATACCCTGGTGCAGCATATCGGGGTTAGTCATTAAAATTGTCGCTGATTTGCGTATAGCCGAGCGTTGGTGGCTGGGCGTATCACCATCATAGATGGCTGGCTTAATGGTTTCGACCGGCAGAGCTTTTGCGTATTCTGAGAAATTTTTGTGTTGATCGTTGGTCAGTGCCTTGGTCGGAAAGAGCAGTAGCGCAGTCGTACCTGGTTGCGAGAATTGCTGGTTCAAGATAGGAATGCTGTAGCAAAGGCTTTTTCCACTCGATGTGCCGGTCGAAATAATCACATTCTCGCCTGAATTGAGCCGGCTGAGCGCTTCAGCCTGATGGGAGTACAGCGCTGTGATGCCTTTTTCTCTCAAGATCTGCTGGAGGGTGGGGTGGATGGTCGCTGGAAAGGGTTTTAACACAGCCTCTCGGGCAGGCTGCAATTGATGAAAGGCGACATTATCAGCAAAATCTGCCTGAGTGAGCCATGTGTCTAAGGTTCGTTCGATATCCATTTTAAATCCAGGGGGATTATTTTTTATTTTTTATTGCTTTCCGGACCAACAGATCCATGATCGGGTACACCCAATTGCCAAGTCTCGTAGCGGCAAAGTAGGTCAACTTCGCCTCAAATCCGGGCACGATCGCATATTTGCCCTTGGACGCAGCTTTCAGTGTCTCGCGGGCGACAAACTCCGCGCTGATTGGTTTGGTGCCGCCGGAGATACTGCTGGTCTCTTTGGGTTTAAACTGATTTTCCCAGCTCAGTTGAGGGGTGTCGGTATCAGGAGGGAAGATGACCGAAACCCGGATGCCCCTGGGTTTAAGCTCTGCTCTGAGCGTGTCGCTGAAGCCTTTTACCGCAAATTTCGCGCCCGAATAAGCCGTGTAGCCATACACACCGAGAACCCCAGCCAGTGAGGAGACATTGATGATGTGTCCGCTGCCCCTCTCCAGCATGCCTGGGAGAAGTAATTTGACGGTATTGACCGTGCCGTGATAGTCGATATCCATGGTCCAGCGAAAAACGTCTAATGGGATTTCTTCCACATAACCGGGACGTGCGACCCCGGCCGAATTAATCAGGATGTCGGGCGTGCCGTGCACCCGGACATAGTTTTCAAGCAGCTCTGAGAGCGCATCGGCATCAGTTACATCGGCTGATATAGTTCCAACCTGCGCCTGGGGGTGTTGCTGGATGATCGCAGCTCTGCTGACTTGCAGTTTTTCGGGGTTCCTGGCAAGAAGGGTCACCTTCGCGCAAAAACCAGCCAGCTCTTTGGCCAGAGCCAGCCCAATACCACTGGATCCACCTGTGATCAGCGCGGATTTACCTCGGTAATATTCAGCGATCATCGCTTAGCCGCCGCAACTTGAGCAATTGCCCGACGAGCAGGAACCGCATGCAGCGCTATTGGTGAGGCTGGCACCGTCGCTAAAAGCGTTTATCCTGGACAATTGACGACTGACTTCTATTGAACCACAAGATTCGCAAATTGCTGGAGAGTCGGCTTGTGAAAAAGAGCGCAAAAGTTCAAATTTTTTGCCACAAGACTGGCAGCAATATTCGTATATCGGCATATTACCTTCTGAATTCTATTCGTACTGCTTTCGGATCGACGGAATCAAGTATTCTCCGAAAGCACGGGTTTGATCGTAATCTGGCTGCCAGTCCCAATCATGACGGGCCGCTGAATCATCGGTATCGGCGGGCCAGGTGTCCACAATTTGCTGGCGTTTTTTGTCCGCAACAAAATTAATTCTTGCATCTGGGAAAGCGTCGATGGTCATGTCGAATATATCCTGAGCGGTTGGATTAAAACTGGTCACATTATAGACATCCTGGCTCAACCTGCCTCGATCGACAGACTCAAGCATGATCAGGGACTTGACCGCATCTGGCATGACCATGAAGGGGAGGACCGTGTCGGGGCGGACAAAACAGGCATATTCCGCGCCTTTGGCAGCGGCATGCAGCATTTCAGGACCGTAATCGCTGGTCCCACCTGTGGGGATGGTATGCGCGCTGATTAACCCGGGGAAACGGATCGAGCGGAAGTCCACCGACACTGCCGGGTCATAATCGACAGCTAACTGGCGATAATATTTGCTGTAATAACGCCCCAGGTTTTCACAGTAGAGCTTGTTGCATCCGTACATTGTGGTTGGCTGTGTGTATTGGTCTTCGTGAACTTTTCCTGCCTTCAGTTTGTCTTCCACGGATGGCAGACCATAAACCGCGATTGAACTTGGATAAATAAATTTAACAGGTTCTCCTTGCCACTTGGATTGTTCTACGGCCAGGCGCAGCAGGTTTAAGGTCCCTTCCACATTGATCTTGTGGGCGGTCTCGGGGTTGTATTCAGCTTTAGTAGAAAGAATGGAAGCGAGGTGATAGATGGTCCTGATCTTATGCTCAACGACCAATCTACCCAACAATAACTGGTCCAAAATATCTCCTACCATATAATGAGCGACTTTTGAACGCAACTTTTTATCAAGGGGGTTGAGGTCGAGAGCAACAATGGTGTAATCATGTTCTGAAAGATAATCGATCAGTCCGTGACCAATTTCTCCATCGGCACCAGTGATCAAAACAACGTCTTCTCGCATTTTCTCTCCTTATAGATTCTCGCTCTTGATGGGAAAACAAACACATTCACGATGAATTTCCTCACTTGTTGCAGATGAGACTCTGAGGATAATCACCGTCATATCATCACGGGGCCGGCCGTTGTCATGACCGATGGCTTGCTTGAGCAGATAATCTGAAACATCGCCCACGTCCATTTCATCGTTGTCATCGTCGTAAATTGAGTCGAGAGCAACGCGAAGGTCAATTTTATTTTCACTATATAAACCAGCGTTCATGACACCTTCAGAGATGAGAATAAAAGTTTGCTCTGGCCTGAATTCAAACTGATAGACCCCCGGGTCATGGCGCCGGTCTTCCGGGCTGCCATCAATCGGTAGGAATCGGCTCTCTTCATTTTCATAGATTAATACTGGCACTGAGTTATTTTTTGTGATGACAATCGTTTTTGAGCGCAGATCACAGGAGATGATTGAAATGTTTACCATCGCCTTCTCGCGGTGTTCTTCACGGATTCGGGAGAGTACCAGTCGGGCGGAGGCTCCGTCTGGAACGCCTTCAGAGATTAAGTAGAGGACATCATGCACGGCTTTAATGGTGATGGCTTTGGAGCTCCTGCCGCTCAGTTTACCCTCTGCCATAATAATCGAGACTCCGCCATTGGGGCGTTCGATGATCTCCACCTTGTTACCTTGCTCGGTAGACGAGTAACGATCAATTTTTGAGATAGCTGCGTGAATTTCCATGCCATAGATTCTAAACCATTAATCGCATCCTCCAAAATTAATCTGGCTTGATAAAGTAAAATAAATGCTATGACAGCAGATATCAAACTCACCCATGGGCAGCGCAAAAAGATTTTCGCAATTTTATTTGGTCTGATATTGCTTTCGGCCTGCATTGCCATCCCAACAGCAAGCCAAAATGTCGGTCAAAAGGGCTGTCTGAACCAGCAAAACCAGTTAAGCATCAGCCAAGTCCAAGGCTCAGGACACCGCTCACCGTTTGAGGGAGATGAAGTTGGTTGTGTGAGCGGGATCGTAACCGCCATCGATGCTGGCGGCTTTTACCTCCAATCCAGACAGCCGGACAATGACCCGAGCACTTCAGAGGCAATTTATGTCGACTTACTCAGTTTTGCCAGTGTGAGGGTGGGCGACGAGGTGATGATTTTGAGTGGGACGGTTCGGGAATTCAACCCTGCCGGTCTGGGGGAAAATTCGTTAACCATCACCAGCCTGCGCACGAAAGATTTGGAAATTCTGAGCCGGGACAATGCCTTGCCAGCGCCAATTCTGCTTGGTGAAGGGGGAAGGGCCATACCCGATCGAGTCATCGAAAACGATGTGCAGGGCTATGTAGGCCGGGACAATGCCGGATTTGATCCGGAAGAGGACGGCATGGATTTCTATGAAAGCCTGGAAAGTATGCGCGTGCAGGTTAATAATGCTCTCGCGATCAGTTCAATTAATTCGTATAACGAAGTGGCGGTTCTGGCCGATTTGGGGAAAAACGCCAGCGGGTTGAGTCCGGATGGGGTTCTGCTGTTGCGTGAGGACGACCCAAACCCCGAACGTCTGATTCTGGATGACAAATTTATCCGCATGCCAGATATCAGGTTGGGGGATGTCTTCACCCAACCAATCACCGGTATCCTTGCTTACGACTTTAGTAACTATCGGATTTATCCAACCGAAAAACTTGTCTTCCAGCCCCAGAATGCGCTTGTGAGTTTCGTAACGCCCGGATTAACCGAATTAAAGAGTTCCCAGATATTGGTAGCAAGTTTGAATGTGTTTAACCTCAGTCATCGTGAATCTCCAGAGCGGGTGGAAAGCCTTGCCAGCATGATCACGCAACAACTGGGTGCACCTGACATCCTGGTTCTGCAAGAAGTGATGGATGATGACGGGCGCCTGGATTCTGAGGTGGTAAGTGCGGTTGAGAACATCACCTGCCTGATTGAAGCCATCAGCAACAAAGGAGGTCCGGCTTACCGTTGGTTTGACATTGACCCGCGGAGAAATGCTGATGGAGGTCTGCAGGGCGGAAATATCCGGGTGGTAATTCTGTTTAGGTTGGATCGAGGTTTAAAATTTCTTTCGGCACCAGCTGGAAAAGCCGGGCAAGAAGTCGGTCTGCGTGGAGAGGGTTTAAATCTGATGTTGACGCATAATCCAGGCTTGATCTGGCCAAACAATTCCGCATTCAGTAGAAGCCGCAAGCCTATCATCGCCCAGTTCCAGTTCAAAGATCAAAACTTCTTTGTGATTGGCGTTCATTTCAACTCTAAAGGTCCTGATGGTCCTTTTTATGGCGACAGACAGCCGCCTGAGCTCGAGAGCCAGCCTCAGCGAGCAGCTCAGGCTAAAGCCGTCAATGGTTTTATCAAAGACATCCTTGAGCGGGATCCACAGGCAAAAGTTCTGCTGGCAGGAGACTTGAATGATTTCCCCTGGAGTGAGCCGGTCCAAACTTTGGCTGGCAGTCAACTGATAAATTTATTCCAGACTGTCGCTCCCGGGAAATGGTTCACCTATATTTACCAGGGCAATGGGCAGGTGATGGATCAGATGCTGCTCTCG
Source organism: uncultured Anaerolineaceae bacterium (assembly GCA_964536465.1). GTDB lineage: Bacteria > Chloroflexota > Anaerolineae > Anaerolineales > Anaerolineaceae > Mesolinea. The sequence goes on along the minus strand of CAZHXQ010000044.1, from coordinate 4,950 downwards.
CAGTCATTTATGGACAACCTGGTCGAGTTCAAGCCTCTTCATATTAATTCGGTGTTGCCTGCCTCCGAACAGATCAGCGACCACGATCCTATCATTGCAATTTTCGATTTTGCGTATTATGAGTAATTTATCCTCCCGACGCTTCCTCCAGGTTTTTGGTGTAATATTCTTGCTCGCTGCCTGTAGTTGTAATGCTGCGGGTAGACTTGACCGCCCTGAGAATGCTGAAGACGGCAATGTTACAGCGCTGCTCACCTCTAGGTTCCGAGGCAGCGAGTATGATCTGGTGGAAATTCCACTGCCCGAGGAACTCGCCGCAGCTCAAATGGAGTATTCCGGATTAGCCTGGTACCGACAGGAGTTAATATTATTGCCCCAATACCCCAACGGTATCAGTGGAGACCGTGAGGGGCAGCTATTTGCCGTCAGCGCTGACAATTTGCTTGAATACCTCACAGAGGGAAATATTGATATCACTGTTCGCCTTATTCCCTTCGATGATGGCGGGCTTTCTGAGAAATTAGACGGTTTTGAGGGCTTTGAATCCCTTGTCTTTATCGGAGATTTCATTTATCTGACCATTGAAACTCACGGCGGGAACCCGATGAAAGCCTTTGTGGTGAAAGGCATGCTTAAGACTAGCGCTAGTCTGATAAACGCGGTCGTTTTGGATGGGGCCAGTTTGACCGAATTACCGGTTCAAAACAGCAGCCGCAATGCCAGCTATGAGGCCTTAACTACTGACGGTCAGTATATTTATGCCTTGTATGAGCAAAACGGCGTGAAACAAAACCCGGCCCCTTTTGCCATCAGGCTGGATGCGGATCTAAATAATTATCAGGAAATCCCCATGGACGCCCTCAACTATCGGCTGACCGATGCTACTGTGATGGATCAGGAGGGTATTTTTTGGGTGATGAATTACTTTTTCCCTGGCGACAGTCACCTGGCGGTCAAACAAGACCCCCTGGCTGCACGATACGGACTGGGAGAAAGCCACCACCTCAGTGAGCCTGTAGAACGTTTAGTGAAATTCAGGTCGACGTCTGAAAGAATTGAACTGTTGGACGAAGCACCGCTGTATCTCAGTTTGCTCGACAATGGAGATGCGCGTAACTGGGAAGGTCTGGCTAATCTGGAAGATCTGGGCTTCTTGTTGATAACGGATTCATTTCCAGAATCAATATTTGGCTTCCTGGCTTTTAAATGAGGAATGGGTTTTTGCGATCAGGGTTGTCAATTTAAAAAATTTAAGGTCAAAAATGATATTATTGTTTATAATCTAAGTTTGGAAGGTTGATACGATGAGAAAGAGAGGAGATCTCTTTGAGTGAAGTGACGATCACCACTAAGCCAACTAAATCAGGTTCGACCCTGCGCAGTTTGCGAACCAAGGAACAGATAACTGGTTATTTGTTCACATTACCCGCCCTGATCATTATTCTAATATTTGGTCTTTTCCCTATTGGATACTCGTTTTATATGAGTCTGTTTAACTGGCGTGTGACCAAAGGAGCCTTTATCGGCGGAAGTAATTATCTGCTCATTTTTGGAACCTGGACAAACCTCTTAATCACTCTGGCCGGGCTTGCCCTGATCATGCTCGCTTTCTGGGTTTGGAGCAATGCCTATAAATCTTTGGATAAAAGCCAAAAGATTGCCAAACTGATCGCCGCCGTAATTATGATTATCGGCGGGGTGATCTTTGTGACTGGCTGGGGGTTCATGTACGAGTCCGGTAACAAGAGTTTCCTGAAATCTCTGATTGTTACCTTATACTATGCTCTTGGAACAGTCCCGGCTGAGGTGCTGCTGGGAATGATGCTGGCTTTTTTGCTTTACCAGGAAATTGTGGGCAAAGATATCTTCAGGATGATCTACTTCCTGCCCTATGTAACGCCATCGGTGACAACCGCGGTGGTCTTCCAGATCATTTTTTCGCTCAGGGAGACGTCCATCGCCAATATGATTATTGGGTGGTTTGGCATCAGTCCCCAAAAGTGGCGTTTTGAGCCAAGACCCCTGCTGAATCTGCTCGGGCTAAATATTGATGGCTTTTTGGCTGGTCCAAGCCTGGCGTTGATATCGATTATGCTCTATGGCATTTGGTCGTTTGTTGGCTATAACACGGTTATTTTTCTGGCTGGATTGGGGAATATACCCAAGGAGACCTATGAGGCCGCTGAGATCGATGGAGCTACCAGAGGGCAAATCTTCCGCCTGATTACCATGCCGCTTCTCTCGCCGACAACATTTTATCTGACCCTGGTTGGTTTTATCGGCACATTCAAAGCCTTCAACCATATTTATGTTTTGCGAACACCGAGCGCGGGCGATTCTGTGATCACGACCAGCCTGTTGATCTTCGATAACTTTTACAAAGCCAATCAATATGGCATCGCCACAGCCCAGGCCATCATCCTGTTTCTGGTGATACTTGGCCTGACCCTGGCGCAGAATAAACTGATGGGAGAGAGGGTCTTCTATGGGTAAATTAGAGATCAAACCACCACCGGTCGTTTTAGTGACCCGTGCCAAGCGCTCCAGTTTTCATTTTGTGGGCAGACTTCTGACCTATGCCGTCCTGATCTTTGGCGCGATTATTTTTATTTTTCCTTTTTTCTGGATGATCTCCAGTTCACTGATGACTTTGGGCGAGACGATCACCAGAGTGTTGTTACCCAAGGTGCCCCAGTGGGAGAATTACATTGAAGCCTGGAATCAGGCAAAATTCTCAAAATACTTTTTCAACAGTGTTTTGATTACAGTAGGAACCCTGGCAGGCTTGTTGATGACCTCGATCCTGGCTGGATATGCTTTCGGTAGAATTGATTTCAAAGGCAAGAATATCCTCTTCGGATTGTTCCTGGCGACCATGATGATTCCTGAATCCGTTACTTTGATCCCAAATTACCTGCTTATCCGGGGAAGCATATTCCCGATTCCAGGTGGAACCTGGCTGAATAAATACTGGTCTCTAACCATACCGTTTATTGCCAATGCCTTCAGTATCTTTCTATTGAGGCAGTTCTTCGCACAAATTCCCAAGGAACTGTGGGACGCAGCCCGTATAGATGGCGCGGACCATTTGCGCTTCCTGATCCAGATCGTATTGCCGATCAGCAAAGCGCCAATCATGACCGTTCTCTTGTTCGGTTTTACCGGCTCATGGAACGCATTCCAATGGCCTCTGTTGGTGACCACAAATGATACCTGGAGGCCGATTATGGTCGGCTTGTGGTCCTTCGTTAACGAAGCCGGACCCCAGACACACTTGTTGATGGCAGGAGCGGTGATCTCGTTGATTCCGATCCTGATTATCTATTTCCTGACCCAAAAACAGTTTACTCAAGGGATTGCAACAACTGGTTTGAAAGGTTAGGATTATACTTTGGATGATGCGAGAAGACTCTCGTTATCAAATTATTAGATTCAAAATGGAGGTTTTGAATAATGAAGAGAAAACTGTTTAGTTTAATTGCAATTGTGATGATTGCAGCAATGGTGCTGAGTGCCTGCACCACTCCAGCGACTGAAACCAAAGAGCCTGTAGTTGATGGCGCTGTGGACTGGTCGACTGTTACCCCCGCCAAGAATATTACCTTTTGGCATCAACACACCGGTTCGGCTCGTGAAGAGGCGATGGCAAAGATTATCAACGACTTCAATGCCACAAATGAATACGGTATTACCCTGACAGCCGAATATGCCGGTGGCTATGGCGACATCTATACCAAGATGCTGGCCCTGCTGAACACTCCTGATGTTCCTGACATTGTGGTTGGTTATCAGAATCAAATCGCCACCTATCAACTGGCCGATGCCATGTTCGATATGAACACAGTCATCAATGACCCGGATTATGGCATGCCCCAGGCTGACCAGGATGATTTCATTGACGCCTTCTTCCAGCAGGATGTCTATCCATTGTACGACAACCAACGTTTAGGGCTGGCTCCTAACCGCTCCATGGAAGTTCTGTATTACAACATGGATTGGCTGAAAGAACTTGGTTTTGACGCTCCTCCCGCCACACCGGAAGAATTCCGCGCAATGGCATGCAAAGCAGCTGAACAACCCTTCAGTGGTGCTAAAGCAGAAGGTTCAATGGGCTATCAGTTGAGCATTGATACTTCCCGTTTTGCCTCCTGGACCTATGCTTTCGGTGGCGACATTTATGATGGGACTGCCAACGAATACACTCTGAACAGCCCCGCAGCCGTGGCTGCATTTGAATTCCTGCAGGACCTGTTTGAAGATGGTTGCGCTCGCCTGGTCTCTGAGAACTACGGCGATCAGTCTGACTTTGGCAACGGCACACTGCTGTTTACCGTTGGTTCAAGCTCTGGTTTGCCCTATTACACTCAGGCTGTTGATGAAGGCGCTGCCTTCGACTGGTCTGTAGCCGCTCTACCCAGCACTGGCACCCCCAAACAAGATGTTTATGGCGCGAGTGTTTCAATCCCCAAATCTACCCCTGAACGCGAATTAGCGGCCTGGATCTTCATCAAGTACTACACCAGCCCCGAAGTTCAGAAACTGTGGGCGGAAGCCTCTGGCTATTTCCCTGTGCGCAAGTCGGTTGCTGACATGATGTCTGACTACATGGCTGCCAACCCGACCTACAAGGCCTCCTGGGACCTCCTGGAGTATGGCTGGTTTGAACCTGCCGTGCCTGGATACGACTTTGTTCGTGACGAGATTGAAGTTGTCATGGCCGCCGTTGTCGACAACCCGAGCCTGGACGTCCAGACCGAGTTTGACAAGCTGAACCAATTTGGTAACAGGATTCTGGCTGAACAACTCGAGCAAATTGCCGAGTAAGTTTTGTAAGAGAACTGTAATAAAGCCTCCCTGTACTTGCAGGGAGGCTTTTGATTTGCTATAATAAAAAAGCATGGGGATGCCAGGTCTCGACGGGAGAAGCTGGTTCCGGATTGCGAGCCGAGA
>CAZHXQ010000043.1:0-15278 GCA_964536465.1 uncultured Anaerolineaceae bacterium | reverse complement strand
AAATCGATGGCATAAACTCGACTGGAAAGGATTTCATATTCGTCAAAAGTTGAGGCAGAGAGGTATAAGGTATCAGGCTGAAGTGAGTAACTGATATGGAGAAGAAATGCAGAATCAAACTGATCATCATTCGCGACAACTGTATTTGACCCATCTTCCACATTAACAAGATGTAAATTCCAGCCGCCAACACCGCTGGGTGTTTCAGAAATAATATAGGTATACCAAGGATAGGCTATCTCAACCCCTCCAGCAGGATGCCCGTTCGGGAATTCTGTTTGATGCAAGGGGTTGATTGTTGCATCTTCCGCTGAAATGGAATAAAGACTTTTTTGTTCCAAAACTTGAGCCATATAATAGTCACCCAAATAAAGCGGTGTTAGTATGTATTTTTGAGGGATTTCTATACAATATGTAGCAATCTTTTCCGCATCCAAAAAGTAAGTAAATTCACGATACTCCGGTAGTGTCGGTTGGATGGTTGGCCCGGCTGTGATTTCTGTTGCTTCTTGTGGTACTGATGTCTGGGTGCTTGGAGGAAGTGATGGCAAGACTTCAGTAGGGTTATTGATTTCTTCGTGTTCTGTTAATACTGGCGTATTTTCGATTTTAACGAGATGGGGGACACAACCATTCAATAGAAAAATAACTGATAACAAAATTGAAGAAAGCTGTTGGATTTTTCGCATATAGTTTCCTTTTAGAAATTTGGAAGACACATTTAACAATTTTTCTTGTTTAGACAAAAGCTATATAATAGCTACCAAGCTTGGACGTTGTTTTGAGAGATATTCCACCATAGATTATCCAAAGACACAAAGTTGAAGTAAAGCCCGTTGTAACCGGCTATTGACGATGCTGTGTCCACATAATCCACCTTCTTATTAGTAGACGAAGTATTATCATATCCAAACAGTGTGATGATATGGTAAGTTCCAAAACTCCAACCTCCCATACCCGATGTGTAAACTCCAGTAAGCATTGCATAACCCTGATCAACATCGCTTTTTAACCTGCTTGCCAATGTGGCCGAGTCTGGTGCATAGTCTGTCCAATAAAAACTCGTGTTAAGATAGCTATTTAGGCACGGTGTGACATTTGACATATATACACCCCAGTTTGGGTCTATATACTCACATTGACCTATGGAATCTAAACTCGGAATATTGGTGATTCTGGCTCGCAGAGCCACCTGTGTTGAAGCAGGACCGCAATAGTTTACATATGCCCAGTTTTCCGGTTCTTTAAACTGATTATTAGTGCCAACATAGAGGGTCTTTTTGAGGATAGGTTCGGCGTTAATTTGGGCCGGCTTCACTTGATTTAATTTTCGTTGATATGCGGGATTATCAACACGCGGGAATGTATAATTTGGAGGAACTGAACCATTAATTGGGGGCGATTGTTGCGCGAAGACCGGGGCGATAGTAATTGGAACGACCATCATTGCTAAAATCAGACCAAATATTCTTTTATTCACTTATACCTCCCTGTATAAGAAGCGATTATGTGTCTTCCTATTAATATAGTACAACTTTTTGAGAAATATATCAACCCCAATAATTATTGTATACAAATAACGCAAGTGTTAAAAATACAACGGACATGATATGTCCGTTGTTTGTGTTCTTGCTTTGAAAGTAAAGTGAGTGTCTACTTAAGCATTGATTCGATGAACCAGATGTGCTTGTTTTGGGCTTCGATTTCGCCTTCCATCAAGGCAACCAGAACAAATTCGCTGGCTTCGTCGGCTTTATTACGAATCTCAGTAGCCAGAGTGCGCATGAGTTTTTGATCTTCCAAGGCCATTTTATAAGAATCCTGGACGCTATAATCTTTGCTTTCCAATTCTTTAATGGTGCTGATTTCGAGATATTCTTTAAGTGAGGCTTTAGGGTATTCGCCAATCATTTTCTGGTATTCTGCGATTTCATCAAAACTTTCGGCAGCTTCGTCGTACATGTCTTCAAGGTATTCGTGCGTTTGCTTGAAGGTTTTGCCGACCACATTCCAATGCAGGTTGTGCAGTTTAACGAAATTAACTCCCAGGTTTGCTAAATAGATATCCATTTTTTTACTCATTTTTTTTTAATTCCTTTCAATCTCCATTTGTATTATATAACTTTAGTATATTAGAAAGTGGATCGTATTTCAAAGTAATTTATAAGCTTAGGCGTTAACAATGTATTAGATTTTTTTTCATTGGTCGACAAACGAGACATGATTGTCCTTGTTTTCCAAGCCTGGCCCTAACAGAACGAGAACGATCGGTAAAATGACACCCTTTTTTATATTTTGATCGCATTTCTCATCAATGAAGTTATTGACGAAAGTTAACTGACAATATTTCCTCAGAGGTTGTTATTGAGACCGTCAGTTTTTTTGAATGAGAGGAAAGGCTCAACTCTGCTTGCTGCCCGTCTGTGGATGTGGATATCACCTGCCAGGTTGCCGTTGTTATCCAGGGGTTTTGCTCTCTGAATTCAGAGAGTTGCTGGATGAGCCGGGCAGTTTCTGATTGATTGGGACTGTCCCAGTCCATGGCCAGGCGCGATTCGTCGAACCCAACAGAACCTGGATCGTGGATGGAGTGGTGCTGGCTGAGTGGGATTTCGGTCCCATAATAGACGATCAGCGGCTGCGGGAGCAAGTAGAGCAGGGTCAGGGCCGCGTGGAGGGCTTCGAGGTTCCCTTCGGCGGTGAAGATAAAGCGATTCATATCGTGATTGTCAATAAAGGCTGGGCGACTGAAGTTGACCGGGAAAGCGTTTTGGGAGGTCTGCAGATAGGAAGCCAGGCGGGCAGCGTCCCAGGTGCGTGTAGCAAAGGTTTCCCGGATAGCCTGACAGGTGAGGAAGTCGAGCGTGCCGTGCATGCTGTCGGAAAATTGGGCTTGTTGGCTGGCTGGGGTGACCACTTCGCCAAAGGTCCAGCAATCGGGGTTGATTTCGAGGCAGGCACGCTGAAAATCGATCCAAAAATCGCGCGCAGGTCCGATGGCGTAATCGAGGCGGTAGCCATCTATACCCAGACGGAGCCATTTCTGGGCTGATTCGATTAAATGAGCGCGGGCAGGTGAACCGAAGCGCAGGTTGAATTCTGGCATGGTCCTGAGGTTGAAAAAGCTGGCATACCTCTCGGGCCATTGGGTCCAGGTGAACCAACCTGCCTGGGACAAAGCCCGGTCAGAAAGGGCAGCTTGGAAAGCGGGGTGCTGGTCTGAGCTGTGATTGGCGACAAAGTCAAGTAAGACCCTGATACCCTTTTGGTGAGCCAGTTGTATCAATTCGAGCAGGTCTGCTTCACTGCCAAAACGGGTTTCTATTGTGGTGTAATCCATGCTGTCATAGCCGTGATGGGAAGGGCTGGAGAAGATCGGCGTCAGCCAGATGGCGTTGAAGCCGAGGTCTTGGAGATAGTCGAGCTTCTCTATCACCCCTCTCAATGTGCCTCCGAAAGGCTTGACCAAGTCATCGGTTTGAAGCCAGTTCTGTTCAAGACCAGGGTTGAAGCGGTCGACGAAGACCTGGTAGACCCTGGCAGTTTTTGACCAGGCCGGGGCGGTATTGCGCGGGTTGAGCCAGCGCGCAAATTGAGTCGCGGTGTTTTCTGATTTCTTTTGATTGTCAGCATAAACGGTAGAGCCGTCCGGCAGGGTGGCGCGGACGTAGTAACGCATCAACGCACCTTTTCTGGCCTGGACCAGAACCCGCCAGTTCTGGACCCAACCCCAGGTGATGGTATCCCATTGGAGCTCGGCTTTCTCAAACGCCACTTGCTGACGGGTGAACCAGTCATCAAAGCTATAAATTAGGTGTAGGCAGCAAACAGTCTGGCGGCTGTGGCTGCTGGCTTGGAGGGTTAAGGCGGCAAGATCTCCTTGATAGGCGGTATCAACACGATCGAAGTGATGGACGCCGAGAAGGCGCAGACTATGGTATTTTAACCGGCGTGAGTTGTGTTTCAGGGCGCCGAAGAGAGTATCGGGATATTTCACTTTTTTGCGGACAGTTGTCATTTTGCTCCTCCTGGTTAGAAGAATTTTACCTGAGTTAAAAACAAAACCCTGTTCCTGTTATATAATGCCTGCGATGAAGCGCACAGTAAACCGTTTAAGTGGCATTCCGGGTGAGGTCCTGCTGTTGACGGCCGCGATAATCTGGGGGTCTGGTTTTGTTGCCCAGCGCAAGGCGATGGACGGCATGCAGCCATTTGCTTTCATCGCGCTGCGTTTTTTTATGGGCTGCCTGGTATTGTTGCCCGCTTTGATTGCCAAAGGCTCATCCGGGGAACTCGCGTCTGTCCCCAGGCAGAGTTTAGAGGTTTTCATAAGAAAACAGCTGTTACCTGGTGTGATCATGGGATCGCTCATGTTTGCTGGCACAAGCATGCAGCAACTTGGCATCATGACCACCACTGCCTCCAAAGCTGGCTTTTTGACCTCCTTGTACCTGGTATTGGTGCCGATAATCGGACTGTTCCTGGGCAAGAAAAGCAACGTCTGGGTGTGGATGGGTATGGTTTTGGCGCTGACGGGTGTTTATTTTTTATCAGTTGACCAAGAATTTAGCATTCAAAGCGGTGACATTTTTATGATCATTGGTGCATTGTTTTGGGCAATACAAATACTGGCTCTGGATCATTTCGGGTCAAAAATGGACAGTTTGGAATTGGCTTTTGGTCAGTTTTTGGTAACGGCGATTTTGGGCCTGATTGTGAGCCTGCTCATTGAGAGCGGACCGATGGTTCCCGGGATAGACGCCTGGGTGCCCCTTCTCTATTCCGGTGTGATTGCCGTTGGCATCGGCTTTACCCTGCAAGTTTTCGGACAGAATAAGGTTGACCCAGCACTGGCAGCGTTAATAATGAGCCTTGAAGCAGTTTTTGCTCTGTTGGGAGGCATGCTCTTGTTGGGAGAGAGACTGAGCGGCAGGGAATGGTTCGGATGTGTCTTGATGTTGTCGGGAGTGATTCTGGTTCAACTCAGAGGGCAGCAGCAAAAAGTAGATTTGACCAGCCCTGATCCTGGCGGCTCACAGACCGCCGAAAGTTAACGCCACCAAGACTCTCACAGCAGGCCCTTCTTTTGGGCTGTCGAAAAGTCTCAGCCTTGACAGTAGACGTTTATCTAATAAAATAGATTAATACCTGCAGGAGGTAAACATGAGCGACAGAGTCGGAACCAAAATTCATTGGGACGTGGGCACCGCCTATGACTTGTTCATCAGCCTGATTATCCTGCATAACCCTGAAGTGTACAGCGTTCGCGCCTCCTGGGCCGCGGGAGTGCGCTCCCGCATCCCGACTGAACACCGTGAGGTGCTCGAACAAGCCTCGATTCTTCGCCTGGTGCCATTGACCTTTGTTCACTCCCTGGGGGCTCCGAAGGATGCGGGCCAGCTATTGGCAAAACTGAAAAGCATTCCCAGTGGAAGTATTCTCGAAAAAATGACATTGGCGCCGTGGACACCCCCAGAAATCAAAGAATTTCTTTTGGGAACCACCCCTGCCAAAAAATGGACTCAAGCAGAACTACCCCCTCTGATTTATCAATGGGGCATGGATGATAAGAAAGAAACAAAGCGAATATTCAAAACCTTATATGAAAGCTGGGCTCATCGCGAGAGATTTGGGGAGCGCCTGGTCGAGGGGCTTCAGGCCTATGTAGACAATTTTTTTGCAGAAGAGGAACGGCGCATCCTGCCAGTTTTGGAGCAGGAACTATCGCATGCCCGCATGCGGGCCGGCAGCCGTCCCCTGCCAGCCATGTTAGAAGAAATTACTTCGGGGGTGCGTTACTCCGACTTCGAGTATCTTTCTGATATTGTGCTGGCTCCAACCTTTTGGGGTTCCCCCTTTATGTTCTCAGAACACCTGAGCGAGCATAAACTTATCATCTTGTTTGGCGCACGTCCTGGGACAATGTCGATCATTCCAGGAGATATTGTTCCGGATGGTCTTTTACGCGGCATGAAGGCGATGGCAGACCCGACCCGTCTGCGGATTTTACGCTATCTTGCCCAGGAGCCCCAAACCGCCGCGGAACTTTCACGTGTTTTACGCCTGCGTCCACCAACGGTCAATCACCATCTGACTCAACTCCGCATGGCGGGGATGGTTCAGGTAAATATCACTGCAAGCGGAGAACGTAAATTTGCCGCCAGGCATGAGGGCTTTGATGACACCCAGGATTTACTTAACGCTTTCATCCGCGGCGAGTAGTATTGGAAAAAGAAACAATCACCCCGGAAAAAGAAAGCCTCTCGGTTTTAGCGACCTACGTCAGTAGGATTCGTGCGTTCAGCCGCAATGCCAGACTTTATCTGCTCAGCGAGGCAGTTTACGGAACTGCCACGGGCATTTTTCAATTATTGTTCAATTTTTATGTTCTCAGCCTGGGTTACAACGCGGCTATCCTGGGGAATATGGTCGCGGCCAGGAGTATGACCAGCCTGATCGTGGCGCTGCCCTGCGGCTTTTTGACCAACCGGATCGGCAGGCGGAATTCGATTGTGATCAGTATTGCTGGCTTTTCGGCTTCGGTTGTCTTTATGCTATTGTTCCCCTCGACCCTGATGTTTATCGCTATGAATGTGGTTCAGGGGCTGGCTCAGGCGCTTTCAGGTGTGGCAATGGGTCCCTTCCTGATGGAAAACAGCAAAGAAGCTGAGCGAACCTATTTGTTCAGTCTCGCTTCGGGCTTGCGCATGACGGCAGTTTCGATTGGGCAGTGGATTGGAGGATACCTTCCGACCTGGTTTGCCCTGCGCCTGGCAATTAACGCCATGGATGCGAAAGCGTACTCCCTCTCTTTATGGGCTGTCGCGCTGAGCGGCTTTCTGGCTGTGTTGCCGATGCTGTTTATCCCTAATCGGGTCTCTGCCGAGGTGGGCCGCCCAGCCTTCGCACCGCTCAGTTTCATGCGTAAGCATCCCGGCAAGTTTGAGAAACTGATCCTGCCAACTTTAATCACCTCGGTAGGGGCGGGTTTGATCATGCCGTTTATGAATGTTTTTTTCAGGAATGTCCACCAACAAAGCGACACCTCCATTGGAATCATTTTTGCCTGGGGAAGCCTGGCAATGGGCGTGGGGTTAATTATTGCGCCCGCGCTGGCAGAAAGATTTGGCAAGATCGAGGTGGTGGTGGGTACCCAGGCGCTTTCTGTGCCCTTCTTGATTATGCTGGGATTTTCGCCCTGGTTTGGGATCGTTTTGGTGGCCTACTACGCGCGCACCATGCTGATGAATATGAGTTCACCCATTTATTCCACCTTTGTCATGGAACAAGTGGAGCCCGACTCGCGGGGCATGCTTGCCAGCCTCACCAGCATGGCCTGGAACTTTGGTTGGGCGTTAAGCCCGACCATAAGCGGTTATCTGCAGGTAAGACACGGTTTTGGGCCGTCTTTCACGCTGACCATTCTGTTGTATTCAGTTGCAATTGGTATGTATTATTTATGGTTCCTGCGACCGAGAGCAATCCAGGCTGTACAGGTCAGCGAGTGATCCAGGTATATTCCTCAGAGCTTGGGCCAACCAGCACCTGGTAACCGTCTTTTGTCAGAAAGCCGGCATAATTGCCCGGTCTGGCAATGGCCTGCCAGCCGTCGAGAATTAACGGGAGCGGACCATCCGCGGGAAGCCACTCACCATTATATTTGCGGGCAAAATGCAGGTGTGTGCCTGTGGAGACCCCACCTTCACAGGAGGGGTGACCGAGCGGATCATCTGTGTTTAGCCAGGTGCCCACCCCTGCTCGCCCTTCAGGCGTCATGTGCATATAAAGCAAAACCCATCCCGTCCCTTCATTACCGTCTCCGTCCAGATCGAGCGCGACGGCACCCCGCTGACTCCGCACTACCATGCCGGAGGCTGCGGCAGTTGCCCAGTTGGGTGAAATGATACAGCCCGGCAGGTCATCCAGGGGCGCCAGGTCGATTGCGCCGCGTGGGGTCCCGTATTGCCAGGCAATGTGAGGACCGGAAGTCAGCGCCCAGGTTTCGCCGCGGGGGAAAGGCAGGCTCAGGTGGGGTTGGCTGACACCGGCGGGCATGAGTGGCCCGATAGAGGCAGCCCGTACCCAGGGGTCGCCAAACATACTGGCATGAAAGGTCAGATAGCCCTGCGGTCCGTAGAGCCTGTCGTAGAAGTTGCCCGCATCATAGAGACCGGCAAAGAGATATTGCACCGCGACGGTTCCAGCGTTGAGCTCCGGCGCGATTTCAGCGGTTTTTTTATCCCGGAAAGTCAGGTTTGTGATGGTGCCTTCGCGCCAACCGTAGTAACCTCGGCTCAGTTCCCTGGCGGCAACCTGCAGTTCCTGGTAGAGCCCCTCCACGCCGACAGCTTCATAGTTTAAAGGGGAGAGGTCCTCGCGGGCATTGGCAGGGTGACCGTAGAGCCAATGGGATTGATATTCGACCAGCGAGAGCAGCAGGCGGGGATTGGTTGAAGTTTCTTTGGCGACTAAATCGATAATCTCAGGGCCGCTGTACCAGCCGTCGTACAGGTATTCGCCGTACTGATTCAGGAAGCCGCCTGCGGTTTGCGCGTAGGCGATTATGTCTGACGATGAGGCATCCGGTCCGTAAATAATGGCGCTATCTGGCAGGGCTGGTTGAGGGTAAGGCGAAGAGAAGGATGGCTCAGGTAAGCCCAGCGCGGTGTTGACTGGCAGAAGCGCATGGGGGTCAAGCCCATCGGGGACCTGAATCTGGTAGAGGCTGACCCGGAACCGGCGGGCGATGGTAGTCAGCTGGTCTCCGGATTGGCTGCAGTAAAGTTGTTTTCCTGGCTCAAGGGCTAACTGGCATGCCCCCATTGGGGTTGGAACAGCGGGTGGGGGTGTCTCAAAAGGCTGAGGTGTCGGCCGATCATTTTCAAAGGGTTGGGTGGGCAAAAGAGTCTGGATGGGATGAACCAGGTCCAGAGGGGGGGTAGCGAGTGACTCAGCCACCTGGGTCTGTTGAAAATACAGATAAGCAGCGGTCGCGGCCAGGTTGTCTTGAGGGAAGTTGCAGGCAGACAAAAGCACAAGGCTGGCGCCAATTGACGAAATTGCGAGGGAAAGGCGAATCCGAAGGCTAAGGTGCGGATTATTTTTCCGGCTTGATGCGGAACTCATAAATTCCCTGGTCGTACTGCCATTGGTGGGAACAATTTGGACAGGTTTGGGTGGCTTTTACTTGCGGTAAAGCGGCGGAGCAGATTGGGCAAGAGAAAAAGCTGCCCGGTGACGGAATCTGGGAGGAGCCGACAGCCTGATTGAGAGTAAAAATGCTGGGGGTGTAGCCTTTTAAGGGCCAGAGATCCTGCAGGTGGGAATCCCATCTGACCAGGCGGTCATGCCCGATATGGTTTTTGAACCAATCGGCGCGGTAAAACGAGACACCCAGATATTTCTGGTTATGGAAACCGTTTTGGTCAAGCGTCTTGAGGATGGTTTTGGGATGGAAATTGTAATTTAACTCCACAAATTCGACTTGTTCTGGCGAAAAGGGATTCCATTTTTGCCGCCGCAGAAGCCAACGAAAAATCGATTTGAGATTGCGTTTGTTGGCAAACTCGAGCAAGAACTGACCACCCTGGCTCATGACACGACGAACAGATTGGAGCGTTTGCTGAGGGTCCGCCATATGGTGAAGGGTGCGGATCATGGTGGCCCCGTCGAAAAGACCGCTGACAAAAGGAAGGTTGTAAATGTCCGCTGCGACGTAGATGAAGTTGTCGCTGTCACCCAGGCGTTCGCGGGCTTGCAGGAGTTGCGAACGAGAGTAGTCCAGCAGGACGATGCGATCCCAGTCAGGGTAGCGTTGTGTCAGCCGGCCGGCGCCAGCGCCCAATTCGAGCAAAAGGTGACCACCCTGGCTGAAGAGTTTACCAATCGCAACGGATTCGACCGCGTCTTCATAACGGCGATTAGCGCCGTCCCAAAAACGGGCTTGATAATCTGAGCCTTCATAGGAGCAGACCGGGGGCGTGGTATCAGGTTTGTTGGTCATGGTTTGTCAAAACATTCGGGCAGGTTTGCCGGTAACACCCGAAGAAACCTCCTTACCGCTGCTTCCTCTCGGACCTGACGGGGTTCGCAGGGCTTCGCCGCACCAGTCCCGCCCGAATGCGGGATTAAGCATAATGGATAGGGGGTGCGATGTCAACTATTTTGTGACTGGGGTTGCTGTGTAAGCCTGGGTTATTGGCGCTGTTTGCTCTATGAAGCAGCGTATATGTCCTCTGCCTAGCCCGCGTCCTGGTAATCACCGGTTGCGGTGGAATCAGGCAAAGTCAGCGAAAGCTCTGGGTCCAGGAATTGACTGGATTTTTCGATCAGCTCCTCCAGCCGCTGCAGGTTTTGGTTCAGGGCGGGCGGAAGATCTTCGAGGTCGCTGACTGCCTGAACCAGGAGTTGGCGGTGTATCTGCAGTGATTCGATTTTGTTGAGAGGTTTTTGCATGCGCAGAGATGAAGAAACTCCGTCCCAGAGGATCTGCAGGGTGACAGCAAGTGCTGGTGCCAGCAGAATCCACCGCAAGCCCAGAGTCTCGCCGATAATCAGAAGGAAAAGGAGACGCAAGATGGGGACATCCCATTTGGCTTGATAGAGTTTCGGCCAAACAAAAAGGTTAAGCAAGGCAAGCACAAGCAGGACATATACCAGGAGCCAGGGGTAAAAAAGAATACTTGAAAGCAAACCAATTGTTAGTGTGATGAGAAAGGCGAGCACGAAACCAATGATGGGCAAGAGGTTGACCAGCGCGACCAGTAACCCCAGCAGAATGGGATACGGTGAGCGCAAATAATAAACCCCAATGGAAATGAGTAGCCAGGTCAGGAAGAACCTGACCAGCAGGTGGCGACCATAATCTCCGAGGTTGGCATCGATCTTCCGCCAAATTATTCGGGCTTTTTGGCGGTGTTCCACGGAAAGCAAGGACAACCACAGGCGTTCGAAGCTGGCTTCTGACCCGATCCAATACAGAGCAAGAAAGATAACGATTACCAGCCCACTGAGAACTGAAACCAGATTTAATGATAGGTCCTGGATAAAAGGCAGGAGCATCTGGCCACTTTCGGTGGTGGCGATCTCGAAAACCTGACCAGGAGGGGGCAGCATTTCAATCAGGGTCCGGGGGAAACTGAGCCGTTCCATCCACACGGGCAGGTACCATTGTTTGAGGTTGGATACCGTGTTGACCAGCAGATTGAGTTCATCGGAGAGGAGCATGAAGCTGAGGTAGAGCGCGTATCCAAGCCCGATCAGGATAAGCGAGGTGGCGGCGATCACAAAAACGGACAACAGGCGATTTTTACCACGTAAAAAATCGGCAAGGGGCCGCAGAACAGCACCGAGCACCAATGAAAGTAAAAAGTAGACCACAACCTCGCTGATCTGGCGGAGAAGGAAAATTGCCAGAACAACCACTGCGAAAGCCGCCGTGTATGTGAGAGCGCGTTTATCAATCATGCTTCTCCCCGGCTTTTTGAGCCAAAAGCTGATCAACATCGCGCGCGACAAGCTCCATCTCCTCCATCACGGAATCGATTTTCGATCGCTGCAGGGTGGCGCCGGGCTGAGGTTGACGAGCCTGCCGGTTCATGCCGGCAATAAAACTTTGCATTTCATAACGGAGCAGGTGGAGGTCATTGCGGTTCTGACCGAGACTTTCCTCTTCCACTTGCGGTGGCACGAGCGACTCTTCCAGGATAAGCTGGATGATAGCCGCCAGTGGTATGGCCATAAAAGCGCCACCCACCCCATAGAGAGAGGTAAAGGCGGCAATCGCCAAAATCGAGATAAAGGGATTTACTCCAACCACTTTATCCATAACGCGCGGAACTAGAAGGTTGTTTTCCAATTGTTGAATGAGTAATGACGATATCACTACCCAGATAACCGCGGTGGGGGAGATGGACAGCGCAACCAAAACTGCCGGGATAGCGCCCAAGACAGGGCCGACCATCGGGATAGCTTCGAAGAGACCCGCGATAAGTGCCAGCAGCAGGGCGTTGGGGAGTCCAATGATCAGGAGCATGACCAGGTTCATCACAGCGATAGAAACACTGAGGATGCCCTGACCGACCAGGTATTGGTGGAGTTTAGTTTCGATCTGTTGTGAAACGGCGAGGATTTTTTGACGTCTCTCGGGCCTGAAAAAGAAGAGGCTCGGGTTGATGATTTCGTGACCGGTGAGCATCCAATGATAGGCGAGAAGCAGGAGCACGACTGTCTTAAAAATGGTGGTGACGCCAGCACTCAGCAAACGAGAGGCTCCGCTGAGAGTGGTGATTGGGTCTTGATTATTGTTGGTGAACTGATCTTCCAGGGTGAGTTTGGCAGGCAAGGAGTGTGCAATCCGAGCGACTAATTCGTTTCTACTGCCGACCAGCCATGCTCGAATTGAACTGAAATAATTGGGAACAGCAGAGACAAGAGTTTGATATTGGCTGGTCAAAAGGGGCAAGAGCAAGAACAAAAAGCCAATTATAAAAACAAGCAGGATGATCAGGATGACTGCGCTGGCAAGATGTTTGGATAGACCTCGATGCTGGAGCCATTGGTGGGCTGGCCTGGCTAAGGTGCCCATCACCATGGCGACGAACAGGTTAAACAGAATCTGATTGAAACGATAGACACCATAAAAGGCAGCTACAAGCAGCATAATAAGCATGACCGTGAAGAGGGCATCTATGAATCTAACAGCTGGTTTTGCTCGCGCCATTGTTTATCCTCAAACTTGTAGCCAAATTGTACATAAATAAAGTGAGTCGAAATCCGAAATGATATAGATTGGCTGGTTTAGTACAAGCTTTGGTCACAAATTTGGTTATAGCCACACCCTCGGCAGCGGGCAACCGACTGATGGGAGCGGCAGGCTGATTGAATCCGCTCTACCTGACGCATTTCCGCGATGAGGGCCTGCAACTTGGATTCGAGATCGGGTGTATATGGGATTGTAAAGGATTTGTTCTGGTATCGGAGAATGCCATAAGGCGGGCGCTGACCAAAATGATGGTCTACCAGGTGGCAATAGGCAGCCAACTGCATGAGGTGTGAATCCCAGGGATGGACTGGCGCGGGGCTGCTTTTCAGCTCTACCGGTATGATCAGACCCTGTTTGTCCCGCAGAATGTAGTCGGGTTTTCCGACTAACTGGAGCACTGGGTCGTACAAAGGTTTGGGTAATGTCTGCAGGTATGAGCTGTCGGAATAGAGCAAGGTACCATCGGGCACCCCCGTGTTTTTGCGCTGGCTTCGTGAAACGAGCCATAGCAGCAGGCCGAGGGCCAAAACCAGAATGGGCCAAAAAAGTGATTTCACGTTAACAGGTACCAGACCAGCAGGATGAGGCCGGAAAGAAACAATAAGAAAGCCAGCCAGCGGATCAGTTGAGATTGCTTCAAATTGCGGGAATGAGAATGATGGACCTGGCTACCCAGGTCCATTTCAGGTTGATTTTCTGATTTTTCCCCTTGGCGGGCATACCACCAGGCGCGCTGACAATATAAGAAGGCACCCAGCTCTGAGGCGCTTATCTTGCGCATCAGTCCTGGGGGTCAACAAGCTGCGCGGAGAGGCGATCCAACTTTTGACCCAGCTGCTCTTCGCGGTAGGCTACGGTAATATCTGCCCGAGTGCGCTCAGTGATTCCGCGGGCCAGGTCAGTCCGGCGCCGCAGACCATCGGTGATGGCATCAGGGAAGTCCATGGTGACTAGCTGGGTGTAGACCTCATCCATCACCTCAAGCAGTCGTTCTACCTCCTGGTTATAACCGGGGCGCAGAAGGTCCAGGCAGCGCCGGCGAAGCTCACCCAGCGTTTCGGCCAACCCATTGAGGTAAGCAGGGTTTTCGGCATTTAAAGCTTGGGGTGTGGGCAGTGGTTCACCTAAGATTATGGCCACGGTAAGCTCGGCCTCACAATACTCCTTAAGCGCGTCCTGGGTGTAGCCGGCGAAATATAACTCGGGATGGGCGCCCTTGAGATTCCCGCGCAGGCGATCGACCAACTCACGACCCCGTGCGATCTCTTGCCGGGCTTCGGTTTCATCATTTCGATGGACCGCTCTGATGGCGAGTGAAGCATGCTTGATGCATTGTCGGGCGTCGCGCAGCGCCTCATCTCGCACTACGGTTTTGTTCTCAAAATCGGCCCGGATTTCTTCGCAAATATCATCCAACGATGGCATTATTCTTCCCCCTCTGGTGAGTCGGGGTTGCCCGTGCCACGAAAAAGTTCATCCGCCAGGGTTGAGCCATGGGGAATTTTTATTTCACCAAATTTGTCTTCGTAGCGCTTGAGGTTTTCATTCAATGCCCGCTGTAACAACTTCATTGCCAGTGGAGAGAGAATCAGGCGGGTGTTGACCTTGGGACTGCCAACACCGGGAAGCATGGTCACAAAATCCATCAGAAATTCTGAGGCGGTATGAGTGATGTAAGCTACATTGACGTACCGTGGTTCAAGGTCTTCGGGAATCTTGACCTGAATTCGTTTGATGTCTGCCATATTGCAGCCCTAAAAAGGGATCTCGTCGTCGTCATCCATCGGCCCCATATTCTGGCTGGTATCCTCACCTTTGGGGGTCAGGAAGCGTATTGTCTGGGCGGTGACTTCGTAGCTGGAGCCCCAGGTACCATCTTTGCGCTGGAAAACGGTGGGATTGCCGTTACTGTCCGGGCGCAGACGACCCTCGACCAGGACCTTGGAACCTTTGTGCAAATACTGATTGCTGCTCTCAGCTTGTTTGCCCCAGACAGAAATCCGGAACCAGGTTGTCTCTTCTTTATCACCGTAGCGGTTGCTCGATGCCACACTGAAACTGGTAACGGGATTGCCATCGGGTGTGTAACGCATCTCAGGGTCACGTCCGAGGTTGCCAATGATGATAATTTTCTGATACATAGAATTTCCTTTCGAGTCTTCGATTGTGAATATTGCTACAATTTTGTTAGCTTAATTTTACTTCAATATCACTCAATCTCATAAAACGGCGTTATATGCGCTTCATCTGAGACCTTTTTTAGTCAAAAGGACCCAGAGCCCCTGCGACAGCTTGGCCTTGGTCCAGCCGCAAGGTTGGCTGATTGGATTTTTCGGAGGGAGCAAGTTCTGGTCGCTGCGTTCCCAGCCTCATGACCCCCTCCGTACGGCTGGGCCTTGGTCCAGCCGCTATGACAGCAAATGGCTTTTTGGGCGGAGGGAGTAAACCCCCTCCGTACGACTGGGCCTTTAGTCCAGCCGCTATGTTGGCTGATAGGAGATGTCGGAGGGAGTAA
>CAZHXQ010000042.1:13663-15506 GCA_964536465.1 uncultured Anaerolineaceae bacterium | reverse complement strand
CCTCCGCAGGGCTGGGCCTTGGTCCAGCCGCTATGACGATTGGTTGCGCGATAGGCGGTGGGAGATAAACCCCTCCGTACGGCGCTGAGAACGGAAAAGGATTGAAACCTTACGGCCAAATGCCTCGCGCGGTCGGGAGACCGGCGAGAACGGAGATTTGTTCAGCGATAGGCGGAGGGAGATAAACCCCCTCCGTACGGCTGGGCCTTGGTCCAGCCGTTATGGCGATTGGTTGCGCGATAGGAGGAGTTAGATAAATCCCTCCGTACGGCGCTGAGAACGGAAAAGGATTGAAACCATACGATCAAATGCCTCGCGCGGTCAGCCCACTAAAGGGGTACTACGCAAGAGACCGGCGAGAACAAAGAGCCCCCGTGCTGTAGAAGACCCGGCGCGGGCAGAACACTAGCGAGAAAAGTGCACTAGCCAGGGGCATAAAATTGTCTGACACTCACAACTCAGTCGTGGACTCGACCGAAGTTGTGAGTAACATTGCTGTGTGAGGGTGGTTGACTCGAATAAGGCTTCAGATGGCATCCTCATCAATGAAGGGGATCAATTGTTTCAACGCTTTCAGCTTGCCGCTTTTCATCAGATCGCGGGCAATTTCGGTTAATACTTTGGTCTCCATAAACGGGGCCAGACCAACCAGGTAGCGCTCCTTTTGTTCAGTGTTCATCAGGCGGGCGATTTTGCCCAGGCTTGCTTCACTCATAAATGGAGCCAGAGCATTCATATATTGTGAATCTTTTTCAGAGTTGAAGATTCGTTCGGCAAAATTACTCAGGTCGCTCTCATCCAGAAAGGGCGCCAGCGCAATCAATTTTTCAAAGCTGCCAGTGATGCTCTGCTGACGATTGATCATACTGGCCAACTGTGAACTTTCCAGAAAAGGTGCCAGCGGTATGAGCTGTGATAGATCCTTGATTTTGGTTTTATCAATCATCTGTGCCAGGCGCTTTGAGTTCAGGTGAGGCGCCAGGGCGATCAAAGTTTCCAACTGATATTCTTCATCAGAGGCTTTTTCGACGGCTTCTTCAACCTGTGAAGGCTTCATCAGCTCGACCACTTCAGCGACCTCTTCTAACCTGATATCATCGGATTGATCGATGATCTTGCTGACGATAGCGGTTTCTCTTTCAGAGCCTAACAGCTCTTCGACGTTCACACCCAGGATTTGGGAGAGTTCCAACAGTTTGGAAATGTCTGGCATAGTGTTGCCGCGCTCCCAGTTGCTGACCGCCTGATAGCTGACGAACATCTTGTCCGCCAATTCCATCTGGGTCATGTCTTTGGCTTTGCGTAGTTGGGCGATCTTTCTACCAACAGTTTTTGTGTCAAACATGATTACCTCTTTTTCTATAAATATATTTTAGTAGAGCCTGGAGAATCTTTGCTTCTTTGTATTTCCTTTGGCTCTACTAAGTTGATGGCCGATGATTCATTTGTTCATCTGGCTGAAGGGGTTGACCGCATAAGTACTATGCGCTTTGTACAGGTCTTCACTTTTTGTGATGCTGATCCGTCTATCCAAATCGTTCAGCTCCTTTTCTTTATCAATTTGGGCTGTTGACAAATTGTTGACATCAGCGGCGGGTGAAGCCTGGCGCCCTCCAAAGAGGGCAGAGATCAGGTTGATTTTATTGGTTGTAAACATTTCAAACTCCTTTCCAAAACTAATTCCAGTATAGAGGAAGTCAGGCCAAATTCCTATCAACCATCGCTTGAATTAGCCCTTTTCAAGTGTTAATTGAGTTGCGGGGGATGTATGCCTCGCGCGGTCGGGAGACCGGCGAGAACGGAGACCATACGGTCAAATGCCTCGCGCGGTCGGGAGACCGGC
>CAZHXQ010000042.1:9656-13563 GCA_964536465.1 uncultured Anaerolineaceae bacterium | reverse complement strand
AGAACGGAGACCATACGGTCAAATGCCTCGCGCGGTCGGGAGACCGGCGAGAACGGAGGGGTGCTGCGCAAGAGATCGGCGAGAACGGAGTGTATACCATGTGCTGACCTCCTTCAATCCCAGTTTCCGTAAATCCTGCATCGGCGCGGCTGAAGCGTTTATAATAAATAGGGTTAAGAGTCATGAATAAACAAACGCGAACTTATCTGCTCATCGTAGTGCTGGTTGCACTGCTGCTTTCTGCTTGTAACCCCGACGTTCGCGCGGGAGATCCAACCGCGACACCAATGCCCTTTTTTCCAGCAACCCTGGAAGTCACGCAAGACCCGCTTCTGCCAATTAACCCAACCCCTACGCCAAACCTGACTAACCCGAATCCGATCCGGATTACCGAATTAGAATATCTGCAGGAAGACACGAACCTGCTGATCATGGCGAAGTTATTCAATACGCTGGATGACGCCATTTTGCGCGATATTCAGCTGGAGGTGTTGGCTTTGGACGCGTCCGGCAACCGCATCGCTCAGAGGCGCACCTCTTTTCGCTATCTTTTCCCAGGAGAAACCACCGCTCTGGTGCAGGAATTTGAACTGAACAGTGGTCTGGTGATCACTGCCATCGAAGTGCGCGTAGTTGATGGGTTGATCGACCGCACCTTGAAGTATTCGCAGCCCCTGACCGTGCTCAACACGTCCGCATACCGATATGGAAATGAATCCAGGGTCACCGGTTGGCTGAAAAACACGGACGCATACACCTATACCCAGGTGGCGCTGAATGCGGTTGCCTACAACGAGTTTGGGCAGATCGTGGGTGGTGGCATTTCGACATTTGATTTTGTGCCTGGCAAGGATGAGGTTGGGTTCAGCCTTTGGGTGAAGAGCCGCCGGGGAGAAACGGTGGATCACGTCGATGTGCATCCCTGGCTGACCGCTTATTCTGCCTCGCTGGAGGACGGCAATTGGTGGAACTCTGTCAGCATTGAGGAGTGGAATTTCGCCATCGATCAGTATAATCAGATTACGGGCGGAGTCGTTTTGACCAACAAAACCGATCAGATATTGACCGAAACCTTTGCGATTCTTACCGTTTCCGACGAAAACAACCGCGTCTGCTTTGCCAGCGCTGATTACTATGACCTCATCTGGCCCCAGGAAACGGTACTTTATGCTAACAAGCTGTCCAGACTGCCCGACTCGTGCCAGGGAAAGAATGTTGATCTCGTCATCGTGCCGGGAGAGTTTGGACAATTTCCAGCTGAATTCAATCCGCTGCTGGCAACCCAAGCTGCTTTTTCAGACAAGGAAAAGGTCAATGTCAGCGTAATTAACAACCTTAACGCCTCGGTCAGCCATGCCCATGTCTACGTGATTCTGCGCAATAACTCGGGTCAGATTGTGGGTGGCGGATATCAAACCTCAGAACTCATACGCTCTGGCAGCTCGATAAGCGTGTCCATACGGGTCGCTTACCTGGGCAACCAGGAAGAGCTGAGCGTTCAGGCTTTTGCCACACTGCCGGCAGATGTGGAATTTGGACAATAGACAGGAGAAAAGAAGTCAATGAAATCCGTTTCAGGTCAGCGCACGTTTATCGCCACAACAATTGAACTCAAGAGTCCCGTTCCCGCAGATATCGATATAGCCCAGGCGGCGACGCTCAAGCCAATCACCCAGGTAGCAGAAGAAATGGGTTTGCTGCCCGGTGAGCTCGAACTTTACGGTGATTACAAGGCAAAAATTAAGCTTGATGTGCTTGAACGTCTGGCTGACATGCCGGATGGCAAGTACATTGACGTGACCGCAATCACCCCAACACCTCTTGGGGAGGGGAAAACGACCACAACCGTCGGCCTCAGTCAGGCGATTGGGGCTCACCTGGGGCGGAGCGTGATCACCTGTATTCGGCAGCCTTCGCAGGGCCCGACCTTCGGGATCAAAGGCGGGGCTGCCGGTGGAGGTTATTCCCAGGTGATTCCAATGGAAGATTTCAACCTGCATCTCACCGGAGATATCCACGCCATCACAGCTGCCAACAACCTGTTGGCTGCCGCCATCGACACGCGCATGTTCCACGAGTCGACCCAGAGTGACCAGGCTCTTTTCAACCGGCTTTGCCCCAAGGATAAGATGGGCAAGCGTCAGTTTGCCCGCGGAATGCAGGGCAGACTGGCAAAATTGGGGATCACCGCAACCGACCCAGACAAATTGACTGAAAAAGAAAAGGCAAAGTTCGCTCGCCTGGATATCGACCCCGATACGGTTACCTGGCGGCGCGCTGTTGACGTGAACGACCGCATGCTGCGCGGCATCACCATCGGGCAGGGGCCACAGGAAAAGGGTTTTGAACTGAAGACCAACTACTATATCAGTGTTGCTTCCGAGTTGATGGCCATATTGGCTCTCGCCACCAGCCTTGAAGATATGCGCGACCGTATCGCCAGGATGGTTATCGGGCAGAATCGGGCAGGTGAACCTGTTACAGCCGATGATCTTGGCGTCGCTGGCGCTCTCACCGTACTGATGAAAGACACAATCAAACCCAACCTGATGCAGACCCTGGAGGGCACGCCTGTGCTGGTGCATGCCGGTCCCTTTGCCAACATCGCCCATGGGAACAGCTCGGTCATGGCAGATAAGATTGCATTAAAGCTGGCAGAATTTGTAATCACCGAGAGCGGCTTTGGGGCTGATATGGGTATGGAAAAATTCTTTGACATCAAGTGCCGTTATTCTGGCAACCGACCTGATGTGGTGGTCTTGGTGGCTACTGTGCGCGCCATAAAAATGCACGGTGGAGGGCCCAAAGTGGTCGCCGGCTCGCCTTTGGCAGCGGAATATGTGGAAGAAAACCTGGAGTTGGTTGAAAAGGGTGTTGGCAATATGCTGGCGCATGCCAGCATCGCCCAGAAGTTTGGCGTCCCGGTGGTAGTGGCAGTCAACCGCTTCCCGACAGACTCAGATGCAGAGCTTGAGTTGGTTCGCAAGATCGCTTTGCAGCACGATGCAATTGTTGAAGCGGTCGTGACAGATCACTTCAGCCAGGGGGGTAAGGGTGCGATTGAACTGGCAGAGGCTGTGGTCAGGGCGGCTGAATTGCCCTCGGATTTCAAATTCCTCTATCCATTAGAGATGTCACTCAAGGACAAAATCGAGACGATTGCCAGAGAAATCTATGGAGCCGATGGCGTTGATTACAGCCCAATCGCCGAAGAGAGATTGGCGGAGTATGAACGCATGGGATACGGCAACCTGCCGATCTGTATGGCCAAGACACATCTTTCGATCAGCCATGACCCCGAATTGAAGGGCGTGCCCAAGGGCTTCCGGATTCCAATCCGCGATGTCAGTGCGTCGGTTGGAGCGGGGTTTGTTTACCCGCTATTGGGCACGATGAGCACCATGCCCGGGCTGCCAACTCGCCCAGCCTACTACGATATTGATATTGATTTCGAGACAGGCAAGATTTTGGGATTGAGTTAGACCATCACCAGTCGTTGCAAGCCCTCGTTGGCGAAGGTCTCCTGATCGAGCCACGCGCCTGACCGCAGGGCTACTCACTCGTGCAGGACAAATGGCCAATACCCTTTCCTGGTCGTGAGACCAGGAAAGAACTAAGACTGAGTTAACACAGGGCGGGTCTCAGACCCAACCGTAGGTTATTTTTTGAGATCGGGTGGAGCAAACCCCACCCGTACGACGGCATTTTTTTGAGATCGGGTGGAGCAAGCCCCACCCGTACGACGGCATTTTTTTGAGATCGGGTGGAGCAAGCCCCATCCGTATGGCGGCGTTTTTTTGAGGCGGGTGGAGCAAGCCCCAGCCTCATGTCGGTGGTTTTTTTGAGGCGGGTGGAGCAAGCCCCAGCCTCATGTCGGTGGTTTTTTTGAAGCGGGTGGAGCAAGCCC
>CAZHXQ010000042.1:3472-9556 GCA_964536465.1 uncultured Anaerolineaceae bacterium | reverse complement strand
AGCAAGCCCCACCCGTACGACGGCGGTTTTTTTTGAGATTGTGGAGCAAGCCCCATCCGTATGGCGGCGGGTTTTTTGAGGCGGGTCGAGCAAGCCCCATCCGAATGGCGGCGGGTTTTTTGAGGCGGGCGGAGCAAGCCCCAGCCTCATGTCGGTGGTTTTTTTGAAGCGGGTGGAGCAAGCCCCTTCCTCATGTCGGCGGTATTTTTGAGATTGGGTGGAGCAAGCCCCACCCGTACGACGGCGGTTTTTTTTGAGATTGTGGAGCAAGCCCCACCCTTACGACAGCGTATTTCGCACGTCGGTTGCTCTTTTGCCTTAAAGCTGCCTGTACCTTTCAATTTGCGGAGCGATTTGCGCGAGGGATGCGGCCCAGAAGTCCTTGCTGCGTATGTCGATCCCGAAGCGGGCGGCAAGGTCGGCGGCTGATGCCTCCCCTGTACTGGCAAGCAGTGCCTTGTAATCCTGGACGAAAGCGTCACCTTTTTCCTGGTAAATCGCGTACAGCCCTTTGGCAAAAAGATTGCCAAAAGCATAAGGGTAGTTATAAAAAGACAAGCCGGTACTGTAATAATGGGGTTTCCAGGTCCAGGCGAATTTGTTCATCACCTCCGGGTCGATGCCGTCGCCATAAGAATCGCGCTGCGCCTGCAACATGATTTCACTGATTTCGTCTGCGGACAACGTGGATTTCTTGCGGCGGTCAAAAACTTCTTGCTCAAAGAGGAAACGAGAATAGATATCGACAATTGTCTGGGCGTCGCTTGAAATGGACGTCTCGAGGATGGCTTGCTCGGCTTTGGGGTCATCGATGTCTGCCAGTAGGGCGTTAAAAACGATGGTTTCACACATGATTGAGGCAGTTTCAGCCAGCGTCATAGGTGTCTGCGTCTGCAGAGGGGTTTTATCAGCTTGAAAGGCACAATAATTGTGAAAACCATGGCCGAGTTCGTGTGCCAGGGTCATGACCTGATCGAAAGAGCCGTCAAAATTAGACATGATGCGGCTTTCTTTGATGCCTTCAACACCCATACAATAAGCTCCACCGCGTTTTCCAGGCCTTTGGAGCGCGTCAATCCAATGATTTTCAAAGGCACTGCGAGCAAAATCGGCCATTTCCGGGGAGAATTTAGCAAAATTGGTCAGGATGATCCCTTTGGCTTCTTCGAAGCTGTAGGTTTTATCCACGCTTCCGATGGGAGCAAACAAACTCCACCAGGGCAATTTTTCGGATCCAAGAATTTTGGCTTTAGCCTGAAAATAGGAGCGGAACATGGGTAGAGAGTCTTCGATGGCAGCGATCATGGCATTCAGGGTCTGGCGGTCAATGCGTGCCTTGTCCAGTGAAGAATGCAGGCTGTCTTCACGACCGCGTTTGCGATCGAGCGTGTTAACCTCGCCCTTGACCCCATTGAGACAGGCTGCCAGTGCTTCTTTCATGTCTTCAAAGGTGGCCTGTTCCAGGTGATAGGCGCGTTCTCTTACTTCAGCGGATGGATGAGAGCGCAGGTTGATCAGCGCCGGCAGCGGCAGGGTCTCCGTTTTGCCGTCGAGCTCAAATTCGACCTGTTTTTGAGAAGTCAGGGTTCCCTGGAGGTCGCCCCAGGCCGCGCCACCCGAGAGTGAGAGTTCGTTGGCCAGCTCTTCTTCCGGTTCGCTCATCAGGTATTGGCTTTGCTGGGCTTCTTCCAAAAGGATGAAAGCATGCTCATGAGCGGAGCCTGGGATGGCAAGAGCTGCGGGAAGTTGATCGGCCACAGACCCAAGCCATGCCGCGATTCTGACGTTGACGTTCCTGAGCGGCAGGAGACCAATCTCGAATTTTGATTGCATTTGCTCGGCAGCTTTGTCAAACGAATCGGTGCTGGTTAGGGCATACAAAAAGGCACCAATTGTGCCAGCACCGGTATCGATGGTGTTGGTGAGGTCAACCAACCGGTTCAGACGCTTGCTGAGAATATCAGGATTTTGGGGGCTATCTTTTAGGGGTAAGAGTTCAGTCTCAAAAAAGCTGGTCAGGGTGGTAATCTCGTCTTTCAAGGTTGCCAGGTCTGAGGTGAGTTTGGGATCATCCAGTCCAGAATAGATATTGCTGAGGTCCCATCGGGGAATATTTTCGGTCATGTTTTCTCTCCGGTTTTCCATAGTTTTTCATATTATACCCAGCCCGAAGTGAAAACTGGGTAGACTTGCTCTTAAATTTCAGATAGTGCTTCAACTGGAACCAAGCATAACCCCTGGAATGGGTTTAAAAAAGCCGGGTTCAAAGACAGAACCCGGCCTGCTCGCAATTAAGCTTGCTTAATCAAGGTGTATTAAAGAACTCGATGGCAGCGTCGAGCTGGGGATCACGATCGGCATCAAGATCTTCCTCAGTAAACTGTACCTCAATATCGGGGGTGAGCCCAACCTCATTGATTTGATTCCCGTTGGGGGTCAGCCAGCGTGCGATTGTAATGCGAACACCCCCATCTTCCGTTCGCAGAGGGATCCAGTTTTGGACAGAACCTTTGCCATAGCTGGTGACACCAATCAAAGTTCCGCGGCCGCGGTCCTGGATCGCGCCGGCTGTAATTTCTGAGGCCGAGGCAGTACCTTCGTTGATCAGGACGATCAGAGGAATCTCGGTTGCGCGACCCCCAGGTTGGGCTTTGAATGACTCACGAGTGCCGTCGCCATATTCTTCGTACATAACAATGCCGCTGCTGATAAACTCCGAAGTCACTTCAATGGCGGTGACAAGGTAGCCGCCGCCGTTATTGCGCAGGTCAAAAATGAGCCCCTTGGGATTTTGCGCCAACAGTTCTTTAAGCGCATTTCTTAATTGAGCGGTTGTAAGCTCATTGAAGGTATAAAGAGCAATATAAGCGATGTCGCCTTCGAGCATTTCGTAATCAACAGCAGGAACCTGGATTATCTCGCGCACAATCGTGAAATCCAGAATTTCTTCGCCCCGTCTGATGGTCAGGGTGACTGCCTCGCCAGCCGGACCGAGGATTTTCTGTAGAGCCAGGTCGCCGGGAGTACCGGTCATGTCTTCGCCATTGATCGCGATCACAATGTCTTTGGCTCTCAGACCAGCCTCATCTGCCGGGGAACCCTTCATGGGGGATACGATTTCAACATACTCACCGGTAATATTTACCCAGGCGCCAATGCCGGTGTATTCTTCGCCTTCCATTTCGGCGTTGGCTTGCGCGAATTCATCCGGATCCATATACGAGGTGTGCTTGTCACCAGTGGCGGCCAGCATGCCCGAGATAGCCCCACGCATCAAGGCCAGGTCATCCAGAGGTTGATCGACATAATTCTCGTGCAGCAGGTCCCAGCTCTCCCAGAAGGGTCGAAAAAGTTCTTCCAGTTCCTCCGGGCTGGTTGCCTGAACAATCTGGGTTGGTTCTCCGGCTAAAGGGGTGGGCAGCGGGGTGGTTTGCGCGCTCGGGTTTGTAGCAATGCCGAGAGTCTGTTTGAATTGGTCGGCAGGGAACAGAGATCCGACTGCAAAGCCGCCCAAAAAAGTCAAGCCCAGCAAAGCGATCGCAACGATCACGATCAGGCAGGAACGTAATACTTTATTTTCCATTTATTCTCCAATTGCTGTTCTCGCTCAATGAGACCAGCGATCAATTAACTTCGTTCAGGTCTGAGTTTTAACTCAGTAATATTAAAATTCCATTTGAGCAAGCGCTTGTGGTAAATCGCTCAATTGTTTTATGGTTATATGCGTGTTCGCTCCGCTGTCAGTGGGATCCACCTGAATAGTGCGCATCCCCAGCGCTCGGGCTGTATCCAGGTTGGGTGCGCGGTCATCAACAAAAAGACAGCAGGCCGGATCTGGGTTGCCAGCCCTCTCAAGGGCATGCAAAAAGGCCAGGGGGTCAGGCTTGCAGTAGGGGTCAGTATCAGCAACATCAATAATTTCAGTGAATAGATCGCGGATGCCTACTAATCGAAGAATTTGTTCAGCGTGAGCACGGCTGGCGTTGGTAAAAATCCATTTTTCAATGGGAATCTCAAGAAGAGCCCGGCGCAACGCGGGGTCTTGTGTAATTACATCCGAAAGATCCACACTGTGAACAAAATCGAGGTAACGATTGGTATCGGCGCCGTATTCCAGGTGTAATCCCTTCATGGTGGTGCCATGGAGATGAAACAGGCGGTCTCTCTCCTGGTGAATTTTCTCGGGGAGAATGCCTACTTGTTCTTCCATAAACTGATAAATGCGCTCAGCCAGGATTTCCCAGGCGCCTGTATCGGGTGGATAGACTGTGTCATCGAGGTCAATTAAAAGTAGTTGAATATCGCTCATTGTCGGGTTAACCACCGGCTCATATTTGGGGGAGGGACGAAGGAGTCCATGATTTCCAGCAGCTGGGCGGGGTCGCCTGACTCGACAAAAAGACCGCGATGTTCAGGATAAATAAAACCGCATTCTATGGCATGGTCAATCAAACGAATCAGGGGATGGTAGTAACCAGCGATGTTGAGGAAGCCAATTGGTTTGTGATGCAGCCCCAATTGAGACCAGGTCAGGGCTTCCATCACTTCATAGAAAGTACCAAAACCGCCCGGGAGGGCAATAAAGCCATCTGCCAGCTCACTCATCCTGGCCTGCCTGACCTGGATGTTGGGAACTGCCTCAATTTTGCTCAATTTATCGAAAACGAGGTGGGGCAGATTGAGGTCGTCATTGATAACCCCAATGATCTCGCCGTTGTGGTCCAAAGATCCCCTGGCCACCGCGCCCATCAGCCCGGTTTTGCCGGTGCCAAAGACCAGCGACCGCCCCTGGCAGGCCAACAGTTTTCCTAATTCGTAGGAAGTCTGGATATATTTGTCTGCCAGATGGTCGGCAGAACCCGCGTATACGGTGATGGTCTTTAACTTTTTCTTCATAAATAACTCACCGGAATTATACACTTGCTTTGCCTCCAAAACCGGGATAGCACAAACTTACCCTGGCCTTTACGGACCTGGTTTTATTATTTTGATTTTTTGAGAAAACCGAAAATTACCACCAGAATAATCCCAACCAAACTGACGCCCGCTAAAGTCAGCCCAATGCGCTGGCTGTCACCGAAGATCAACTGCGTGTTGGTTGGCGGCGGAGTAGCTGTGGCGCTGGGCAGCGGGGTTTTGCTGGGGATAGAGGTTCGGGTGGGCTCGAACAATGTGGGTTGAGGAGTGTATGGAGCAATGGTGGCGGTCGGCTCGAGTGTGGCTGTGGCGATGGTGCCCCGTCGAATCAACAGAAATTGGTTGATGTAAATTTCGGTGGCATCAGGGCTGTTGCCGTTGAGGACCATGATCTCGCTGGTTGTCATCCCGTAAGCCTCGGCAATACCAAACAGGGTGTCACCGTAGACCACATGGTGATAAATTGCGCCATCAGCCTGAGGGGTTGAAACAATCACGCCGGTGTAGGCAGGTTGGCTATTGAGAGCGCTCACACTGGCCAAGGGAAGCAAGAAGACCAGGATGAGTAATAGTAGTGACCCTAACTTTTTCATGGCATTTATTATAGCCTTTTTGGCGTGAGTGGAGGTGGCGGATGGTGACAGGCCTCAACCCAACGGTTGCGGAGGGAGTAAGCCCCATCCGTACGCTTATTGGAGACGAGCCCATCCTTACAAACTCCCTTTGCGTTAATTGCGGATGGAGCAAGCCCCATCCGTATGACGGGTCATTTTTTGTGTGATTGTGGATGGAGACAAGCACCAACCGTATGACGTTTTTGTATAAAGGCGGATGGAGCAAGCCCCATCCGTACGCATAATGGAGACGAGGCCCAACCGTATGACGTTTTTGTATAAAGGCGGATGGAGCAAGCCCCATCCGTGCGCTTATTGGAGACGAGCCCATCGTTACAAACTCCCTTTGCGTTAATTGCGGATGGAGCAAGCCCCATCCGTACGCTTAAGGGAGACGAGCTCCATCCTTACAAACTCCCTTTGTGTTAATTGCGGATGGAGCAAGCCCCATCCGTACGGTGGTTTTAGTCAATAGCGGATGGAGCAAGCCTCATCCTCACGCTTAAAGGATTTTTTCTTAAATAATGTCCAATAATGAGTACAATTGGGTAAG
>CAZHXQ010000042.1:0-3372 GCA_964536465.1 uncultured Anaerolineaceae bacterium | reverse complement strand
ACGCTTAAAGGATTTTTTCTTAAATAATGTCCAATAATGAGTACAATTGGGTAAGTTCAATTTGGGAGGTCAAGGTGCCCTGCACAGATGAATATATTGACTATGTCCTGGAACAGCTGAGACCGGCGGGGGAGGTGGGCGTCCGGAAAATGTTTGGCGACTTCGGCCTCTATCTGGATGGGAAAATTATCGGGCTGATCTGTGACAACCAGGTCTTCATCAAGAAAACAGTGGCAGGCATGAGACTCCTGGGTGAAGATGCGCGGGAAGGCTGCGCCTATGCGGGCGCTAAACCCTCCTTTGTTTTCGAGAATCTGCAGGATCAAGGTTTTATCTGCCAGGTCTTGAAGGAGACCTGGGAAGAACTGCCTTTCCCAAAAGCAAAGAAGCCAAAGAAGTAACATCAATTTTGCAGGAGTTGCTATGTCAGACAGCCTGAGAGAAACCATATTGTTGATTGTCCAGATTGCCAGCCTGGTCGCGTTGGTATTGTACGTGCTGAAGACTGCCCAAATGGCCAGTGAGACCAAAAAATCGGCAGCTGCTATGGAAAAAAGCATCGCTGAAATGATTGAGGACCGCGACCTCAATTTTGCGCCTTATATTGTGGTCTATTTCGATGCCCTGACCGATTCGCCGATTTTTGATCTGGTTATCAAAAACACTGGCAAATCCGTGGCTTATGGTGTCACTGTTCACTTTGACCCACCCCTGCAAACTTCGCTTAAGAATTACGCGATTGAAGACCTGGCAATGATCCACAAACCCATACCGGTCATTCCACCAGGTTACGAGTTGAGAACATCGATCGATCGCCTGGAAAACCGGCTTTCTTCAGATGAGCTACCCCGTCAATATCGGGTGACGGTCAGCTATACCGGCGGGATAAAAGATACCCTCAGAAAATTCGATTACCTGCTGGATATCAATGTCTTTCACGGCATTCTCGAAACGCATATCAGCAGTCTGACCGATCTAACCCATGCTGTCGAGGATATTCCACTGGAGTTAAACCGCATATCCGATAAGAGCGATCAGATAACAGGATTACTGGCAAGTCTGGATAAGAAATTCGCTGCGCTTGAGAGCTTGATTGAGAAACAAAGCGGCAGTCTTGAAATTCTGGCTCACACCTCCCAGGGTATGCCTCTCCGGCTGAACCAACTGAGTGAGCAGGTCGAGCAGCTCGCAATTCCTGGAGGTGGCTTCAGCGAGATTACCAATGGGCTAAAAAGGCTGGACGAGACGCTAAAGTCAAAAAACACCAGGATTTGGTAAAACCGCTCAACACAGCCGGGCGCCGGGTCCGGGGTTGGCTTTGAATATCTTTTGAACACCGGGCAGCGCCGCTAATCTTGCTTCTACGATGGCTGCGTATGCATCTAAGACCAATACGTGCACGTTTGGGCCGGCATCAACCGTGCTGCAGACCGGAATCCCCTGCCTGCGCCACTCGATTACCTGCCAGAGGATCACCTGCGTCTGCGGCAGCCAATAGCACAGTGGGGGATGGCTGGTGCGCATGACGGCGTGCATAAGGTGCGAATCTTCCTCCACGACCTGGGCAAAGGTATCGAAATCTTTTTCCAGAATCGCCTTGCGGCAGAGGTTTAGCCTTTCCTGCACGTGAGCGAGGCGCAGTGCCTGAAGAGGAGAGCTTGAAGCCAGGGCGTGTCCACCGGTTGACCCGATTTTTTTGTGCCCGGAGTCGACGACACAAATCAAATCAACCAAATTCCAATGGTCGGCCGAGGCAATCGAGCGGGCATAGGAGTCAGCATCGCTGCTGCCAGCTTGCCACTCAACGAATCCGTCCGGAATTGAGCGGGAGGCAGAGCCCGACCCTCGGCGCGCCAGCCGGGAGAGCTGGGCTTCCTCCAGAGTTAACCTCAGCGCGTGGCTGGCAGCCATGGCCAGGGCAGCAAAGGCAGACGCGGAAGAAGCAATGCCCGCCCCTGCTGGGAAGTTGTTCTCACTATCAACATGCGCGTAGATATCCGAGTTTGCCAGGGAGCGAACCTGGTCGAGGAAATGACTGACCCGGTCCAAGCTGGGTCCTGTAATCTGGTTTCCAGAGAGATAGAAAACATCTTGCGGCAGGTCAGGGTCAAAGCGAACGGTGGTCCGCGTTTCGAGCCCGGAAAGATTCATGGATAAGGAGCTGTTGCAGGGCAGACGCAGTTGCTCATCACGATTGCCCCAGTACTTGATGAAGGCGATGTTCGGATGCGCGAGCGCGCTCACTGGACGGAAATCTGGACTTTTCATTCTTGATTCGTTATGATTATCCTCTCGATAGGATGGCATTTACTTCGCGATTTCTTAACCTAATCATAATACACAATGACCCGTAGGGTGGACGCTCTACTCGCCTCGGGTCTGACCAAAAAGCATATTACGCAGAACAAAAGGAGAAAAAATGACTGAAAATGATAGTGCCCCCCAAACATACGAACGTGTATCGACCTATAAAGATCAACAAGTAACAACTGTATATGATCAAAAAGGACGGCTTGTGAGAGTTCTGGCGGAGTCCAGCGCGGCGCAGCCTCGTGAAGCGAGCAAGCTTGCCGAGATGATTGATCACACACTTCTCAAACCAGACGCGACTGCCAGCCAGATCGATCAACTATGCCGTGAAGCCCTGGAGTTCGGCTTTGGTGCGGTTTGTGTGAACAGCTATTGGGTCAAACAATGCAAAAAAATGCTGGCAGGAAGTTCAGTCAAAACAGCGGCCACGGTTGGCTTCCCTTTGGGCGCTATGTCTACCAAGGCAAAAGTGAATGAGGCAAAAAGGGCCATCAAAGATGGCGCAGTTGAAATCGACATGGTAATGAATGTGGGCGAGTTGAAGTCCGGCAACCTTTTGGCTGTAGCAAGGGACATCCGCGAGGTGGTAATAGAGGCTCATAAACGCCAGGCGCTGGTTAAGGTGATAATTGAGACCAGTCTGCTGACGGACGAAGAAAAGGTGACCGCTTGTTTAATTGCCAAGGAAGCAGAAGCCGATTTTGTAAAGACCTCTACCGGGTTTTCGACCGGAGGCGCGACCGTTGAGGATGTCATGCTGATGCGCGATGTGGTTGGTGATGCGATGGGGGTCAAGGCTTCGGGCGGTATCCGCAGCTATGCCGATGCGATCCGCATGGTGGAGGCGGGGGCCACGCGCATTGGGGCCAGCAGCGGCATCCGCATTGTGGAAGAGGAGATCGAACTGGCAGGTTCGTAGACAGTATTGCAGCGCTGAGGCAAGCCTTTATCTTGGGTGCGCGGATGGGGCAAGCCCCATCCTTACAACGTCCGTTTTATGTTTGCGGATGGAGCAAGCCCCATCCTTACGCTGAATGAATACAAGCCCCATCCCTACGCGGG
>CAZHXQ010000041.1:0-15958 GCA_964536465.1 uncultured Anaerolineaceae bacterium | reverse complement strand
AAAAGCCCTGCGTTGGCTTTACTTTCCGCGTAGACCGGCAGGTTGAAGCGCAAACTCAATTGCGAGCACAATGCTTCTGATTTCCATTGTGGGAAGTCAGCCGCAGAGGAGAGAATGTTGGTTTGGGAGTCATAATTACCGCAGATCGATACCGAGACCACATCTGGCAGAGGCAAACGTTGGGCCTGCGTGATGATCAGAAGGCGGTCTGCCTGCGTGCTGATTTCGGAAAGCATGGTCTGGAAGCCAGCTTGCCTGGGAGACGGGAAGGACATCTTCTCGCTGATGGTCCCTGAGGGATTGCCATACACCAGCAATACCCGGTCACTATCGATATTTACCCCCAGGATGTGGTTGCCCGAGCTGCGGTTGGAGGGTTTTTGGCTGCGAAACATACAGTGATTATATATCGTTTGCGATACAACAATGCCCGGCAGTATCCCAATCCGAATTAAGCTTGAGGAATTGCTTTTGGGAATTGAAGTAGAATATCTTAGATATTGACTGGAATGCTGCCCGTATGAAAAATTTTATCCTTATTTGTAGCCTGATCACCTTGAGTTTGAGCGCATGTTCAGCTGCGACAGTGATTCAACCCACCCCTTTTGAACCTGCCATCAGTGTAAAGACCAATACGCCACAACCCACTCTCACCAACACGCCTGCTCCAACTGCCACGCCGCTCCCCACCTACCGGCCACCCAAGTTACTGCTGCCAACGATTGGCCCGACAGCCACAGCCACCCCACTGCCAACCGAGCAGACCACCGGTGGGCTAATCTGGCCCCGCGCACATTTCACAGAGGCAAATGTGAGCTGGCGGACAAGTTCTTGCGCGCAAGAAGGCAGGGGTTTGAGCTGTGAAATTGAATACCGTAAGGATAATGCCGGCTGTTATG
The DNA here is from genome assembly GCA_964536465.1 of uncultured Anaerolineaceae bacterium. Classification (GTDB taxonomy): domain Bacteria; phylum Chloroflexota; class Anaerolineae; order Anaerolineales; family Anaerolineaceae; genus Mesolinea. The sequence goes on along the minus strand of CAZHXQ010000041.1, from coordinate 15,059 downwards.
TTGGTATGAGCTGTTACGACGCGTGTGGTTGGTACTATTCGGTCAATACCATCCCTGCCGGTGTGGAAGAATTTTCAGCCCCCTGCTGGTAAAAGTTATTTTCCGCTGCCCACTATCCGGAAATCACAAAACCCCGTCACGTCTGATCTATCTGAAGCTGCTGGGCGTGTCTCAGTATTTATAGACCCCGCCGCCAATAAACTCCCGAATCACAGAATTTTCTGGTACAAAGCTGTCATCTTCAACCGCGTCAATTTCCTGAAACATGCGGTTGACCCGCTCGGCCCGCTCCCAGGCATCTTTTCGCAGGGGGTTGTCCCGATATTCCTCGGTCCAGCGGACGAAACTATTGCCAAGTTTGGCCTTGTAGATTGGCAATTCGTAAGGCATGGCGCTGTTTACCACGGTGTCGACAGTGTTTACATAGGGAATGATATGGCGCAGCTCGCTGGAACGCACGTAATGCCAGTGGAGCAGAGTTTGGGTGGGGTCATAGGCGCGGTGAGACGCATCCCTCAGCATACGCCGCATCAGGCGAATATCAGTCCAGCGGGCATAGCGGCCGTTTCCAAGTTTTAATTGCAACAGCGGCTCGATATAGAGTTTGAACTTCCATTCATCAGGAATGTCTTCGGTCATTTCCGGGTAAAGACCATGCAAACTATCGATCAAGACAATCTCATTTTTGTTGAGGCGCATGGGCGTGTGCTCTGGCAGGCTCTTTCCGGTTTTGAAGTCGTAATAAGGAATGCGTACTTCCTTACCCTCAAACAGATCGACCAGGTTTTGGTTAATCAGCCGCATGTTGAGGGCCTGCGGGGTTTCGAAATCGTAATCACCGAATTCATCCTTGGGATGCATCTCGAGATCAAAGAAATAGTGATCGATGTTCAGTGTGATTAATTTGATGCCTTGTTTGGCAAGGCGTTCTCCTACTTTGATTGTGGTCGTGGTTTTGCCGCTGGAGGATGGACCGGCAATAAAAACTACGCGCACCTGGTGCCTGCGTTCAAGGATCAGGTTGGCAGCGTTTTCGACATCTTCGCTGTAGGCGGCTTCTGCGGCAGTCACGATTTCGTGCAGCTTGCCGTCCCTGATTTGTTGATTCAGCTTTTCAGAGGTATGCACGTTGTGAGCGACCGACCAATCCAAGACCTGCCAGAGTTTCGCCCAGGGGATATTACCTGAAGGAGTTTTGTCGGCATCACCGCGTTTGGCGCGCTGACGGGCGCGCTCGTCGCGGTAAAGGATGTAGGCCTTGGCAACCCTGGCATGGCCATTTTTGATCAAGACCTTTTCAACCACGTCCTGGATGGCTTCAATGTTGGGGTATTCACCTTCGGGGACGGTTTTTTCCAACTCTTCCACGACCTGGGCAGACAGAGCTTCCGCTGATTTTCTATCCCGCCCGTCTAAAGCCACTGCGGCACGGTAAATGGCGTTGGTAATTCGCTCGGGCGTGAAGGGCACGATACTCCCGTCGCGTTTAATAACATGGGTGAGCTTGGTCATGCAAACCTCCTTTACTACGAGAAAATTATAGCATGTATGCCTGATTGTTAACCTTGGGTGGAAGGTGGACTACCCTTTTTTGCCCTCAACCTGGCAAGCTAAGGAACCCAATAAAAAATGACAATTCAGGGCTGGAGAAAAAGCGCTGCATGCTATAATATTTAACATGAACCAAGAAACCACTCAAAATCAACCCCTGATCATTGCGCATCGTGGTGCCTCAGCATTGGCACCAGAAAACACGATGGCCTCATTTCGGCTTGCCAAAGATCTCGGCGCCGACGGTATCGAACTGGATGTGATGCTTTCTGCCGATGAGCGTTTGGTGGTCATCCACGACCTGAATGTCAGCCGGACAACGAACGGACAGGGCAAGGTCAACGAGATGAGTTGGGAGCAGTTAAAAGACCTGGAAGCCGGCTCAAGTTTTTCTGAAAAGTTCGCGGGAGAACCTTTGCCTCTGCTCGAACAAGTTTTCGAAGAGCTGGGCGGACAACTTTTAATTAACGTCGAACTAAAAAACAACGCCACGCCCAAAGATCAGTTAACTGAAAAAGTTATCCGCTTGGTTCAGGCTATGGGCCTGGCGGAGACAGTGCTGCTCTCTTCATTCACCGCCCGTAATCTGCTGGTAGCCGACAACCTGGCACCAGATATTCGCAAGGGGCTGCTGACTTTGCCCGGTTTGGGGCGCAGCCTTTTCCTGGGTTTGTGGATGAGACGATATCCATTTGACGCGCTGCACCCTAATTTTAAAGATGTCAGTCACAAGTCGGTCGACTTTCTACACAAGCAGGGGAAACAAGTCAATGTCTGGACCGTAGACAGAGCTAATGACCTGCTCAAGATGAAACATTTAGGTGTCGATATGGTCATCTGCAACGATCCAGCCCACGCGCGCGGTGTCATTGAGACGGAATGAAAGCAAAAATTTGGCGCTATTTGTTCTGTCTTGTTCTCATCCTGCCTATTTTCCCTTTCTCCATGGCAACTGCCAGGGCCCAGGCAACAGATAAAGCCGAACAACTGCTCGCGCTCATGACCCCAGCTGAAAAGGTGGGTCAATTGTTTCTGATTACGTTTGATGGCACTGAGATCCGTGAAAACAGCAGAATCTACAGCCTGATCAACAATTACCATATCGGTGGGGTGGTGCTGAGCGCGGAGCACGGGAATTTTGTGGATGACAGCGCATCTGCCTGGCAATTGATTCAAACTTTGCAAGAAATCAACTGGCAATCCAACAACCCTCTGGATGCTGAGGCTCCTGCTGACCAGCAGGACAGCTATATCCCACTTTACATTGGCATGAGCCTGGTGCAGAGCGATAACCGCACCCCACAGTTGCTGAGTGGGCTGACCCGCTTTCCATCACCTATGTCCATCGCCGCAACCTGGTCAACAGACTCAGCCAAAGAGGTCGGTGCCGCTGTTGGGCAGGAGCTCTCTGCTTTGGGTGTGAATCTGCTGCTTGGGCCCGCTTTGGATGTGGTTGATAGTAAAAATGCCGCGGCAGCCATGTATGCCGGCACTCAGAGTTTTGGCGGTGATCCGTATTGGGTTGGGGAAATGGGCAAGGCTTATGTGGAGGGTGTGCATGCCGGCAGCGCCGGAAGGATCAGCGTGATTGCCCAGCACTTCCCCGGTCTGGGCAGCGTGGACCGACCGCCATACGAGGAAGTTTCGACCATACAAAAGACATTGGAACAGCTCAAGCAAATCGAGCTGGCGCCGTATTTAAGTGTTGTCGCGGATGAAGACCCGCAGCGCCAGGTAGATGGGTTGATGATTTCTGCCATTCGTTTCCAGGGCTTTCAGGGCAATATCCGCGCGACCACCATGCCGGTAAACTTCGATCAAAGCGCACTGGAACAACTGCTTTCGCCAGAGCCCATGGCGACCTGGCGCGCCAACGGCGGGCTGACCATCAGTGACAGTTTGGGCAGCCAGGCCGTCCAACTTTTTTTTGGAAGTGGCGAGAATGAATTCGACCCGCTGACCGTCGCCCGAACTGCTTTTTTGGCTGGCAACGACATGCTCTATCTGGACCACTTCAAAGGTCGCAACGACCTGACCCAGGCTGACACCATCATCAGGACTGTCGAATTTTTCAAGCAAAAATACCAGGAAGATATCCTTTTCGCCCAAAGAGTAGATGAGTCTGTCCTGCGGATTCTACGCGCGAAAGGGCGGTTGTATAGCGATTTCACCCTCAGCATTGTCGCTGCTTCTCAGGAAGGACTCTCCACTTTGGGAGGGGCTGAGGCGCTTGAACTTAAGGTCAACCGCCAGGCGGTAACGCTGCTGGCACCTTCGCCAGGATTTCTGAGCGCAACCATACCGCAGCCACCAGCCTTGTTTGACCGCATCACGGTTTTCACCGATACTCGTTTGCGGCAGCAATGTGAGGACTGCGCAAGACAATATACCTTCGACACCCTGGATTTCGAAGACACTCTCAATCGCTTTTATGGTTCGCTCGGAACCAACCAGTTGACCGCGGATCGTATTTTTTCCTATAATTTTTCTGATCTGGTCGAAATCCTCGACCAGCGAACTGAGCCAGCGGACCCCAACCGGCTGGACAACCTGAGACGTTCACAGTGGCTGGTTTTTAATATCCTCAACGAGGACCCGGACCTGCCCGAAACCCGTGCCTTGAAACGGCTGCTCTCAGAGAGACTGGATTTGCTGAGAGACAAAAACGTGATCGTGTTCAGTTACGATGTGCCCTACTATCTGGATTCGACCGATTTAGCCAACATCAGCGCTTATTACGCCCTCTACAATAACACTCAAAGCGCGATGGATATCGCGGCCCGCGTGCTGATGCGGGAGACAACCGCGAGCGGCTCGCTGCCGGTTTCGGTAAGTGCTGTCGACTATCAACTGGGTGAGGTGACCGCGCCAGATGCGGACCAGGTCATTCAGATTAGGCTGCTGACACCCCAGCAAAGCGAGCCAACAGCAACGGCGGAAACACTGACAGTCGAGACGCCGGTGCCTCTGTTCGTTCTGGGTGAAAGCGTGCGCATCCAGGCGGGACCAATAATCGATAACAATGGCAACCAGGTGCCTGATGGCACGGTTGTTCAATTTACCATCAGGCTGGCGACGGAAAACCTGATCATCGCTCAACCCGAAACTACCACCCAGAAGGGCCTGGCAACGGTAGATTATCGAATCGAAAGAGAAGGAGTTTTTGAGGTTACCGCCATGAGCGAGCCCGCCAAGACTTCCGGATTGCTCATATTAAACACGCAAGGCGGTTTAGCCCAGGTGATCATGCCGACAGCCACGCCCAACCCGACCCCAACTCCGACCAAAATCGCCAGCCCCACCCCGACAGTAGAACCCACCCCCACACCCATACCTTACGCCAACGAAAGCGGCTATCCCCGTCTGACAGACTGGCTATTGGTAATCTTGTTAAACCTGGCGGGCAGCTTTTTGTCATGGATTGCAGGCTATAAATGGTGGGGAAACGTGCGCTGGGGGCTGCGCTCTGCCCTCTGCACGGTAATTGGCGGCCTGGCTGCCTATATGCTGCTTACTTTTGGCATCACTCCCATCGTGGCGTTGGTTAGAGAGAGCTCCTCCTGGTTTGTCGCCCAGGTAACAATGATTGGCATGTTGTTCGGCTGGGCTGTGGCTCTACTCTGGTGGATTGTCAGTCAAAAAAACCAGCCCTTCCCCATAGATTAAGATTTTCAACAAACCAACCGAGGCCGCCTCTCACCGTGGCGCATGTTGGCCTATCACCCTTAAAGGTGTCGGTTGTTAAAGATTGTGTAGTAACGTGAACAGCAGGCTCAGGAAAACCAATGCTATGGTCACGAGCGTAAGCTGGGTTTCGGCCTTACCTACCTGCGCACGCAGCGACTGGCTGTAACCGCCGCCGATGCGTCGCAGGTTGCCAGTGCTCTCGCCAGTCAGGACTTTGACGAAGGTGGTTACATCCTTGGGGCGGTCATCGGGGTGGAGCGCCATTGCCCAAATAACTGCTTCGTCAACTCTTGGTGTGATGGCAGGATTGATGGAACGAGGAGATGGCAAACTCTCTGGTCTGAGAAAGCGATCACGCACATTCATCGGGGGAGTATTGGTGAGCAGGTGATAAAGTGTGCAGCCAAAGGCATACACATCGGCACGCGCGTCCGTGTGATTGCTGTCGCCGCCATATTGCTCCAATGGCGTATAAACTGCGGTTCCCTGCCCCTGCATAATGGTGATGGTGACTTCATCTGGCGCCAGCAATTTGACCAGACCGAAATCGACCAGTTTGACCAGACCCGAAGGAGTTAGCTTGAGGTTGGATGGTTTGATATCGCGATGAAGGATGGGCGGATCCTGGTGATGCAGGTAACTGAGGGCATCTCCGATCTGCATGGCCCAGTTGAGGACGTCTTCTTCCTGGAGAAATTTGCCGCTCCCTTCCGCTTTGGCCAAAGTTGTACGCAAATCGTCCCCGGGGACATAATCCATGACCAGGAAGTCGTCCTTGCCGATGGAGAAAAAGTCCGAAACCTTGGGCAGGTTGGGGTGATCGAGCCTGGCGAGCACTGTGGCTTCTCGGAGAAACTGATCGCGTGATTCTTTGAGTAATTCTTCCGGAAGGGCTGCGTCATAACGAACCTGCTTGACGGCACAAAGACGTCCTTCCAAACGCAAATCATCGGCGAGGTAAATGGAACCATAGCCTCCCTGACCAACGATGCTTTTGATTCGGTAGCGCTCGTGCAGCACTTTGCCGCTGCCGGGATCGTATTTCATCCTGCTTCTTTCCTCTCGAAAACAGTTTTATCCATTTCGGCGTGGAAAAACTGCCTGTGCCTGGATTATAATCGTTAAATGATGAGGTCGTGTTAAAAATGGAAGACGCTGTACTGATTGCGAATAACGGGCCATTGAATGGTCAGCAATGGCTCATCGATGACAGGCTGGTAATTGGTCGGGATCCCGACTGCGATATCGTGATTCCGGATCGTCAGGTTTCTCGTCGACACGCTCAAATTATCAAGAGCAACAACGGTGTAATCCTGGAAGACCTGGGCAGCAAGAATGGCACCTATCTCAATAATCAGGTTGTGATCGAACCGGTCAAACTGGTGGAAGCGGATGAGATAGCTATTGCCGTGATACAGACCTTTCTTTTCCTGAGTTCGGATGCCACCATGCCGCTCTCAGATCTACCCCTCGAAATCAGCCAGGTCTTCCGACTTCGGTTGGATGAAAGTTCACGGCGGGTGTGGGTAAGAGGCGTCGAGCTGGAACCTTCGCTCTCGAATCAGCAGTTTGTGTTGTTGGCTTACCTGTATGCGCGCGCTGGCGAAGTGGTCTCGCGAGAGGAGCTCATCCAGGCGGTATGGGAAGAGGATACCCGCTGGGTGACGGAGCAGGCATTCGATGCGCTGGTCCGCCGCTTGCGTGAGCGCCTCAATCAACTCGACCCCGATTACGACTATATCGTGACCGTGCGCGGGCACGGCCTGCGGTTCCAGAACGAAGCCCATTAGATTCGCGGAACTTCCTGGGAGACCTGCTGGCATCCAATCTTAAATCTACATCCAAGAAAACCTAATCGGGCGATTGCAGGCAACAAAAAAGGGATGCCTGTAAGGCATCCCTGGAAAGATATTGGAACCCCCTGTTATTTGGCACCGTTGTTGAGGTTTCGGCGCATGGTAAAGCGCAGGACTTCACGGTTGATTTGCTTCAACTGTTCCAGCAATTCGGGTTGATCAGCCTGGTTTTCAACCTGGGTGATCAGGCTGCTGAGAGTCTGGTTGAACTCGTCATTAATGGCATCACCAGCGCTTTCAAGTACCTTTTGTCGTTCCTCGGGGCTATCCAGCTGGAGCATTTGCTCAATAACCTGCAGAACGGCTCCGCTGCTGCTGGCTGCGCGCAATACGCTAACGACACCTACCAGCTTGGTCAGTTTGTCGGTGTCGTCGGTTTCCTGGGCTTTGTTAATTTCCGCATTCAGGACTTCGGTGAAGGCCTGGTTGATCCGGGGAAGGGCATCCTGAGTTGCCTTTTCGACATCTTGGGCGCCCAGGAGTTCCTGAAGCAACTTTTGGGACTCCTCAACCTGAGCCTGGACGGCTTTGTCGATCTCTTCCACAATCGTGAGCAGCTTTTCACGCAGCGCCACCAGCCGGGCCTGCTCCTCACCGCTTGCCTGGTCAATTCTATCGGTCAGCGTCTGAAAAAAGGTGTAATCCATTCCGCCTCGGGCCATGGAGGCTATGGTTGTCAGCCGTATTTCGCTATCCAGGTTTTTGGCAAACAGGTCGAGTAAATTTTCGCGGGTGATGCCGGTTTTACTCAACTCCTGTAATTCAGTAATGGCTGCACGGGTCTCAGCAGCTTCCAGCGCGGCGGCTCTTCCAAGGGTAGAATGCTCCAGAAGGGCTTTCTGCAGGTCTGAAAGTGCCTGAACCGCCTGCTCGTCACCGCTATCGGCAGATGCCTGTGCCAAGCGGGACAACAGAACGAAGAATTCCTCGTCAATTTTCTCATCATTTTGGGCAATTTGTTCGGGCAAAGATTCAGGGCTCAGGTTAACCAGTTCTTGCAGCAAGGTCAATTTCTCTTGCTGGGCTTTCATCATTTCAGGAGTAATTCCGTCCGCTTCGAGAATGGTCTCGAAAAGGCGTTGTTGCGTCAGCATGGTCTGCGGTTTGAACAAATAGGCCTTCCGCTTTTCAGGAGGCAGATCGTCCATCACCTTTTTAATCATGGGGCCAATCGATTTTTCCTGCTCAGTTACGGGAGTGTGAAGTTCTGGTGGAAAATAAGTCAGGAGCAGTTCCTTGTCCGGATCGTGATAAACGATCGGGGTAGGATAAATGCCCTGAAACTGGCAGCTGGGGCATTGAAAATAATTGGCACTTCCGGAGAGCAATTTTTCTTTCGCCTGAGGATCACTGTTCAAGTCGAACAGGCGGGTCAGGTCGATTACGACAGGTTGCCGGCAATTTGGGCAGAGGACGCTGGTTTTTACCATAAATTTCACTCGTTTCTTTAATTATTCTTTATCAGCAGATTATAACATCGCAGGAACCAGTATTCTGAATGATGTATATCAGAGCAATATTAAACTCGATTTCTTGCAATTGAGATATAATTGCCTATCAGGGGTAAGAGCCCCCAGGCTTTCGGCGAAAAAATTGCTGACAAAGCCGGAAGCGTCAATGTCAGCCAAAAATGTCATCACAAAATTAAGGAGAAGAGATGAAACGATTTAAACTATTGTTTACGTTCGCAAGTGTCTTAATCATTGCGAGCATGGTTCTGGGTGCCTGCACCACGGAAACTCAGCAACCGGAAGTTGTCGAGCCCCCTCAGACCGGCGAAGAACTGGCCGTGGGGATAGTGCTTCCTACCAAGGACGAACCTCGTTGGATCCAGGACGAAACCCGCTTTAAGGATGCCCTCACCGATCAAGGCTACGCCGTCGAGATTTTGTTCAGCCAGGGCGATCCTGCCCGTGAAAAGCAAAACGTTGAAACCCTTATTTCCAAGGGCATTCAAGTTTTGATCATCTGCCCCCACGACGGCACAGCCGCCGCTGCGGCTGCTGAAGCTGCCCGCGATGCCGGGGTCAAGGTTGTTTCCTATGACCGCCTGATCCTTGACACCGACGCGGTCGATTATTATGTGACCTTCGATTCCGTCGCGGTTGGCGAAGCCCAGGCTCAATACCTGGTCGATAATGCCGATGGAACCGGCCTGCCCCTCTATCTTTACGCGGGCGCTTCCTCTGACAACAACGCCTTCCTCTTCTTTGAAGGCGCCTGGAACGTGCTGCAGCCCAAGATTGCTGATGGCACCTTCGTGGTAAAGAATTCTGCCGAAGCTGTGGCCCTGCAAGATAAAGCCACCCTGACCCGTGACGAAATGGGCCGCATCCTGGGTGTTATTACCACAAACTGGGACTTCAACGTAGCCAAGAATCTGGCCGAAGCCAACCTGACCGCCGCCTCACCAGAGGACAAGGGCGAAGTCTTTATCCTTGCACCGAACGATGGTACAGCCCGTGCTATCGCTGACGCTTTTGCTGCTGATGCCGACGTGACCAAGTATTATGTCACCGGTCAGGACGCTGAAAAAGCCTCTGTCCAGTACATCATTGACGGCAAGCAGTCCATGACCGTTCTGAAGGATGTACGCACCCTGGTTGCTGACGCTATCGCGGCAGCAGTTGCCTTCCTCGATGGAAAGACCCCCGAGGAAACCGCGACCTATAACAATAACGTGATTGATGTACCCGCGAAGCCATCCGCTGTGGTCACCGTCACCCAGGATAATGTCAAAGCCGCAATTATCGACTCCGGTTACTATCCGGCCAGCGATTTCACCGGTTTGGAGTAGTATTTAGCAATTTCTAAGCAAACAGTGACTGGGCAACCAGTCACTGTTTAAATATATTTTACGCAGGAGACGCCTATATGGAGACACCCATTTTAGAAATGAATTCCATCAACAAGGAATTCCCCGGCGTAAAGGCGTTGGACGATGTCACTTTTAGTGTGCGCAAGGGCGAAATCCACTGCCTGGTGGGAGAAAACGGGGCGGGCAAATCGACATTGATGAAAGTGCTCAGCGGGGTGCACCCGTACGGTACTTATACAGGCGATATTTATGTTGAAGGTGAATTACAGAAATTTAACAGCATCCGCGACAGTGAACGGGCGGGAATCGCAATTATCTATCAAGAATTGGCATTAATCCCTGAATTATCAGTATACGAAAACATATTTTTGGGTAATGAGGTCACCAAAGGTATTGTGACTGATTCGAATGAGGAGATTTCGCAAGCTGTAGAAATCTTAAAAAAGGTGGGTCTCGATGTCAACCCGCTGACCAAGGTCAGGAATCTGGGGGTCGGTAAACAACAGCTGATAGAAATTTCCAAGGCATTAAAAAAAGAAGTCAAGATCCTCATTCTGGATGAGCCCACCGCGGCGCTGAATGAAACCGATAGCGACAATCTGCTCCAGCTGATTCGCGAGCTCAAGAAACAGGGTGTGACCTGCATCTTAATCTCTCACAAATTGCGAGAGGTTCTGGAAATCGCCGACACTATCACTGTTTTGCGGGATGGTAAAACCGTAGTGACACTTGACGCCCACCAGGACAAAGTCAGTGAACCGATTCTGATTAAGTATATGGTCGGTCGTTCTATTGATAATGTTTACCCCAAACGTGAAAAAAAAGCGGTTGGGGAAGAAGTGCTCAGACTTGAAGGCTGGGGCGCGTATTCCTACGCCCTGGGCAGAGACATCCTCAAGAATATTGATATCAACGTACACGCTGGCGAGATCGTCGCCATTGCCGGATTGATGGGGTCTGGGCGAACGGAATTGGCGAAGAGCATTTTTGGCAACCCCGATGGCTACCGCTTGAGTGGAAAGGTTTTTATCAACGGTGAAGAGCAAAAATTCCGGGACCCAGGTGATGCGATCAAGTCTTCCATGGCGTACGTTACCGAAGACCGCAAAGGTAACGGCCTGATTTTGATTGATAACGTTCAACACAACATCAGTCTGGCAAACCTCAGGGAAATAACCACCGGCGGCGTGATCAATGTAAACGAAGAAATCCTGGTAGCAGAAAAATACTGCGCCGAACTGAACATCAAAACACCCACTATTCAGCAAAAGATACGTAATCTCAGCGGTGGAAATCAACAGAAAGTGTCCTTGGGCAAGTGGCTGTTTGTCAACCCGCGCATCATGATATTGGATGAGCCAACACGCGGGATCGATGTTGGCGCAAAATATGAAATCTATACAATCATGAATTCATTGGTTGAACAGGGGATGAGCATCATTATGATCTCCTCTGAACTGCCTGAAATATTAGGCATGAGCGACCGTATCTACGTCATGTCTGCCGGAAAAATAACCGGAGAAATGCCGATTGAAGATGCTACTCAGGAAAGCATCATGGCTCTTGCAGTAGATTATTAGGAGAAGTCTATGGAAGATCTTAAGCTAACATCAAACGAACCCAACCGGTCGCAAAACCTACTCGAAATTATGAGAACGAATATCAGCGAATATTTCATGTTTATCGCGCTGATTGTCATCATGATCTTTTTTACCATCACAACGGACGGCGTCTTTATTTCCTCCAGGAACATCAGCAACCTGATCAACCAAATGGGCTACATAGCGGTTTTGGCGGTGGGCATGACCCTCATTATCGTCATTCGTCACATTGACCTCTCGGTGGGTTATCTGGCGGGTTTCCTGGGCGCTTTCGCTGCGATAGCGATGACCTCCTGGGGTTGGCCGGTATACGCGGTTATACCTGCGGTGATGATCATGGGGATCCTGGCGGGCGCGCTGACAGCCACACCGGTAGCCAAATTGGGGGTGCCGGCTTTTGTTTCGACCATGGCGGCTGGTTTGATTTTCAGGGGCGCTTTGCTCCTGGTCACCATTGGTACCGGCACCATCGTGATCAAGGATAAGGTCTTCAATGCCATCGGTAATGATTACATCCCCGATTTGCCGCTGGAGGGCCTCCTTCCAGGTCGACACAAATTGACCCTCTTGATTGGCCTGATAGCTATCGTTTTTTATATTGTCTCTTCAATAAGAAGCAGAAAAACCAAACTCTCATATAACTTTGAGGTAGCCAGTTTTGGTCTGTTTATCGCTCAGCTCGTTTTGGTTTCAGGGTTGATCGGATATGTGGTCTGGATTCTTTCGGGGTACAACGGTTTTTCCTGGAGCCTGGTGATCTTGCTCCTGGTGGTGGCTGTATTCCAGTTCATCACCACGAAAACTCCGCTTGGACGCCATATCTATGCGGTTGGAGGCAACCCAGAGGCTGCAGAACTGAGTGGTATCAGCGTTTCCAAAATCACTTATTTCGTTTTTGGAGCGATGGGGTTGCTGTCATCTCTTTCGGGTATTATGTATGCCTCACGCCTGAGGTCCGCCACCACCACAGCCGGATTAGGCTTTGAGACCGACGCGATTGCCGCTGCTTTTGTGGGCGGCGTCTCGGCTGCCGGCGGGGTGGGTACGATCGCTGGCTCTATCATTGGCGCCCTGGTGATGATGTCACTAACCAGCGGCATGAACCTGATGGGCATTGACATTTCCATCCAGTATATTGTGCGCGGGGCCGTGCTTGTTTTGGCTGTCATTTTCGACCGCATAACTCGCAGGAATCAATAAGAATTACTTGAATTGATCCGGAGGAGGTGGGTTTCTGCCTCCTCCTTTTTTGTTACATCAACTATAAAGTCTTTCGTCAATGATAGAATTAGATCCTATCACTTCAGAAACCAAGGAGGTTAAAATGATTAACGAACTGATGAGAGATGCCAGAGGGCGAATGCAGAGCGCGCTGGATGTTTTGAGCGACGACTTGCTGGGCATCCGCACCGGCCGCGCCTCACCCGCCCTGGTTGAGAAGCTGCAAGTTGGGTATTACGGTTCAGAATTGAGCCTGATTCAACTGGCGACCATCAGTGTGCCGGAGTCGCGGCAACTGATGATCCGACCATTCGATGGTTCTTCCTTGAAAGCGATTGAAAAAGCGATCCAGGCTTCAGACCTGGGGCTGACACCCAGCAACGATGGAAAGGTGATTCGCCTGAACCTGCCCCCATTAACAGAAGAACGGCGTCGCGACCTGGTAAAAATGGTCAATAACCGCCTTGAAGATGCCCGTATTGCCATCCGCAACATCCGCCGTGATGCCCTGAAAGAGCTGCGCGAATTTGAAAAAGAAAAGTTGATTTCGGAAGACGAGCTGCGTCAAAGCGAGACCGAACTGCAGGAACTGACTGATGAAATGGTTGAACAGGTAGCAGAAATTGGCAAACGTAAAGAAGAAGAAATAATGGAATTTTAAGGTGAGCGAACAAGAAAATTTTAGCCTGCCTGCCCACGTTGCCATCATCATGGACGGCAACGGACGTTGGGCAAAAGAACGGGGATTACCACGGCTGGCGGGGCACCGTGCCGGTACAAAAAACTTGCGCCGAATCATCCGGGCTGCTGCCGATATCGGCATCAAGCACCTTACTTTTTATGCCTTCTCGACAGAAAACTGGAACCGTCCTGAAGAAGAAATTTCAGGGTTAATGGAACTGCTGGCTGAATTTCTCGAAACCGAGCTGCAAGAGCTGTATGAAGAAGGGGCGCGCCTGCTTCATATCGGACACCTGGAGGGTTTGGGTCCCTCCTTGAAGAAGAAAATTGAAGACGCGATCGAATTGACTAAAAACAACAAAAGCATTGATGTGATCCTGGCATTTAATTACGGCGGCAGAGATGAAATTGTCACCGCGGTCAGGAAACTGATCAGGGCTGGCACTCCAGCAGAGGCTGTTGACCTGCAGGTGCTGAGCGATGCCATGTTCACCGCCGGCACACCTGACCCGGATATCGTTATCCGTACCTCAGGTGAAAAGCGCACCAGTAACTTTTTGGTCTGGCAGACCGTTTACAGTGAATGGTTTTTTCCCCAGATGTATTGGCCGGATTTCAGCGAAGCTGACCTGCGGGAGATTTTGAAGGAATACGCTGAGCGAGACCGACGTTTTGGTGGCTTGAGCAAAAAATAATGTTGAAACAGCGGGTGCTTTCAGCCATCGTGTTTGTGCCCCTTTTCTTAGCAATTGCCTACCTGGGGGGGAAAGTTTTCGATCTTTTCCTGGTTTTAATATTGGCCCTGGCGGGATATGAATACACGCGCATGCTGGCATCAGCTGGCTATCAGGTTTCGCACCTGCTGGTGACTGCCTCGATTGTTACCGTGACGGTGTTGAGGAGCCTGAGCAGCGCCTCTCTGGATTTTTTAGGGCTGACTGCGATTTTGGCTGTGTTGGTAGCCTTCGCGCTGTGGAAATATGAACATGGAGATCAGCAAGCCTTTCACTGCCTGGCGTTCCAGTTTTTTGGCGTTTATTACATTGGTGTTTTGGGAGCGTATGGGATCAGGCTCAACCACAGCGGACCTGATGGGAACTTGTGGGTCTTAGTGACCATTGGACTTGTCTGGCTGGTTGACGCGGGAGCTTATTTCTTTGGGACCCGTTTTGGAAAAAACATTGTGCTGCCGCGCTTGAGCCCCAAAAAGACATTGGAGGGTTTTTTGGGCGGAACTCTTGTGGGAGTCATGTCGGGGGGGCTGATTGGTCTGATTTTTTCGAGTATCATGCCCGAATTGGGGGCTCTAAAGGGAGCATTGCTCGGTTTGCTGATGGGGACTCTGGCTTTTTTTGGAGACGCGCTGATGAGCTTGCTCAAGCGCACCGTGGAAGTAAAAGACACCGGCACGCTCTTGCCCGGTCACGGCGGTGTGCTGGACCGTTTGGATTCAATGCTTTGGGCGATGGCGGCTGGAACTTATTTTGCAATTTTTATTGGCCCCTTGTGATCCAACCTTTTTGTTGGGATTTTTGAGGCGCGAAGGAAAAACAACCCCCTCTCAGGAGGGGGTTTTGGGGGAGTCTTTCAAGCGGGCGATCGGATTCGAACCGACGAGTGTTAGCTTGGAAGGCTAATGCCTTA
>CAZHXQ010000040.1:0-16549 GCA_964536465.1 uncultured Anaerolineaceae bacterium | reverse complement strand
GAAATGGGACCTGGATAAATGTGTGGGCTGCCAGATCGGTCCCATCATCTGCCCGAAAGAAGCCCTGACCCATGTGATGGCTGTTCTGGAAGACGGTCATATCCTGCAAAAAGCGTCAGTTGATGTGGATGAAACCAAATGTGTCCATTGTGGCATCTGTGTGGAAGCCTGCCCGACTCACGCGATCGAGCTAACCGTTAACGACAAACCCGAAATCCCCGTGATAGAATATGGCGCTTTTCCGGAATTCGATGCCAAAACCATCTTTCGTAAAGAGAAGTTCGATTTTTCACTGAAGGATTTCATCATCGAGAACTGCCCAACCAACGTTATCAGTTATGATCCGAAACGCGACACAATGCGGGTCGATTTCGAAAATTGTATCCATTGCCGCCAGTGCGAAGTAGCCAGCAAGGGCGCCTTCGAAGTCCGCCAGCCCTGGGTTGGTTCGGTGGTTTTGCGTCGGGAGCAATGCCTGCCGGGCTGCTTTGCCTGCGCCGACATTTGTCCAACACGCGCTTTGCACGTCAATGAGCAAGGTGAGCTGGTGTTGGCAGATTACTACTGCATCAAATGCGGTGCCTGTATGCAGGTGTGCCCGGTCAAACCGGAATACGAAGAGGAAGTCTTCACCTTCGAATCACATGGAATGGCACTGAGCAGAACCAGGCAGAAATTGCTCAACAGCGGCACATTACCCATTGTGGTGGAACGCTGGCGCATCAACCACAGTGAAGTCTCCAGCGCTGCCTGGATCGAAGCTCTGCGCAAGCTCTCGGACGACAAAGCCAAATCAGTCGAGATCGACCGCAAACGCGCACTCAGACGGGCTGACCTGATTGAAGCTCTAAAAGGGGACATCCTGTCAAAATCCCGGCTGAAAAGCGACATTGAGCGCTGAGCAGCCCTCCGATTCACGAGATTAATGCCATGAGTTCAACCATATTTATGTTTATCCCTTTTTTAAAACAATTAATGACAGATGTCGATTCGGGGCCGATTAAACAAGCCGAAGAAATTTTAAAGGCCAATAAGATCCCGTATCGGATTAAGACCTCCTCCTGGAGGGGGGCTATTGGCCGATATTATGATTCCAGAACGTATTCGCAGATTACCATGCCGCTTTACATTGACGCCCAAAAACCGGGGCTGTCTTATGTCATCTATGTTTGGAAAAGGGATTATGAAAAGGCAAAAGGGCTGATCGGCAGCCTGCGGCGTGATTTGCTGTAAATCAGCCTTACTTCAAAATGGACCCGAAACCATGCCGCGCGGTGAAGTCAAAAGACCAACCGGTTTCGCGGCTGTATTCCGGGTTGCGCTCAAATCGATTGAAAATCATGACCCGCGCTTTCGACCGGAGCCTGCCAAAATCGCTCATGCTGGGTGTAGAAGGGATTAAATTGCGGAAGGTGCCGCTATTGATATAATACCTTTCTTCCCCGTGCTCAACATTGAGCAGCTCGACCAGTGCATTGTGTGTGTGACCACTGACAACACATCTGACCGTCGAGTTTTCTTTTTTCAGACATTGTTCTCGCATGATTAAGTCCAAATTAGTATTGATCTTTGATTTCTTAAATGCGGGGTTCAGCACGGCTTTCATCACCCAAAAAGGCAGGCCTTTCCGCCAAAGCCGGGTGCGTAAAACAGACCGCAGGGTAAAAGCAGAGGCCCCTTTGATGTGCCCAAGGTTAATCAGGTTGGCTCCAATATCTGGACTGATCGCCAAATTATCCAACAATTTGAGCATGATCGGCTCAATCAATTTCCAAACCTCAGATTTGGTCATACCGGGCGTGGTGAAAAGGAAGTTGACCAATGCATTGGAAGGGCGGACGTTATCAAAATCGATCAGGCGCTTATAAATTCGCGATAAGTCTTCCTTCGCAATAATCGCCGCGTCGCCATAGTGCTCTCTAAACAACAATGGCAGCTCAGCCACGATTTCACTGGTTACGATATCCCCTAATACCGGTTTGTCATAAGCTTCTTTTTGGATAATCGTTGGGATTTCCGGCAAGAGCCGTAAGTCCAGACTGAAATTTTGTCGGTCATATTCATGACCATGACGCACCAGCACCAGCGGGTCGCCATTGTCATAGTAGAGAAATTGATTATCAAAAACCGTGCCATTAGTTGTCAGTCCGAGCAGTTCCTGGATGCGCGTTCGCACCGCCGGGCTGGCATTGGCGAGCCGATCGTGGTTGCCCGGAACAAAATGAACGCGAACAGGTTTCTGGTAGAAAGCATCCAGATTGCGAAAGACATTCAGGGTTTCGTTGACACGTTCGTCCCGATTTATCGCTTCGATAACCTTCAGGACGTGTGCCTCCGCCTGGCTGCCTGGTGTGACCTCGTCATTATGCAGATAGGGCTTGAGAAGCGCCTTATGCCAGAGAGCCGAACGGGTTATCTCGAAAACATCTCCCGCCAACACAAGATCAATTGATTCAATAGAACTATCACGCAGAAACTCGGAGATTTCCTTGAAATAAGAGGTGTAAACCTCAGGTGGGAGATTGTGGTTATACCTGCGGCCATTCAGATTGTTGGATCTGGAATCAGCCAGGTGCAGGTCTGACATTACGATGAGCATGCGGTCCTCATAATCATGGTGCTTTTATATCATAAAATGGATCCGCCGCGCTTTCCGGTACAGATTAATGGGAAGGCAGGACAAAGGCGCCATTCTCGCGCGAACCAATCAACAAGAGATCACCTTTGGCGCCAAGGTAGCAGATGGTCTGGTAAGCCCAGTTCTCGAGGGGAATTTCCTGCCAGGTATCGCCGCAGGTAGATCTGCGCATGGCAAACCCCTGCCCTGCTATGGCCAAATCACAACTGGTCGACGCGGTCAGCGAGAGCACCTCCCGCCCACCCGCACCGATTAATACCCATTCTTGGCGTTTATCATCAAAACGATGGAGACCCGAGCTGGTGGCGGCAAGCATGCCGTTCTCAGTAGAGAGTAGTCGATTGACATTTAACCCCTGGACACCGTTTTGTAACAGCGTCCAGTTTTCACCTGAAAGTCTGTATGGCTCGCACAGACCGGTTCGACCACAGGCAATCGCAAAAATCTCTTGAGTGGATGGGGCCAAAGCAATTTCAATGACGTCGTTTTCGGCAAAACTAAGCTGCTCCCATGTATCACCTACGCGCATAAACAAACCGTCACCAACCGTACCCACATATATTCCGTTGGCAATGATGTTCAGATGATAGGGGACAACCTCCTGTAATCTTTCTGGGTTAGAAGTCGAAATTGTCTTCTTTTGATCCAAATGATCCGCAAGCGCTTCCTCCGGGAGACCAACTTTTTGAGCCAGGGGCCCAAGACCAGTGGGTTCATCAAACTTCGTTCTCAGGGGCAAATCAGTTTTCGACCACCGTTCCCCATCCAAAAGATACAGACCTGTTTCGGTAAGAATGTGCAACCCTTCAGTGGAGATGGCCAGATCGATTACGTCTTTATCCTCCAGACTGTTGGTTAATTCAACCCATTCCAGGCCAGTTGAGTCAACAGAATAGACCCCCTTGCCATAAACAGCGACATAAAATTTCGCGTTGTCATCATCTTTTGCCATAGCAGTGACCGCGTTCAAGCGCAAATCACCCATGATATTCTTCCACCCCCCACCGTCGGCATTGACGCGGAAGACCCCATTCGACTCGGTAGCCGCAAACCAGCGCTGAGGAGAACCGTCAGTCACCACAAAGTCATACAGACGCTGCCCCGCCAGACCTCGTGAAGTCCAGCTTTGAGCGAAATTATCTGAGGAATACAATCCGTTCCCATAGGTACAGGCAAAAACACGCTTTTGGGTCCCGCCAAAAGGATCCGTAACCAGCCTGAAAACCTTCACATTACTGGGAAGCCCAGTGGCACTGCTTGCCCAACTGGTACCAGCGCTCCAGGTCCTGTAAACGCCTGCGCCGTGCCATACTGCGCCATAAACCAAGCCTGGGTATGCGGCATCGATAGCAAAACTGCGGGCGGAGTAATCGCTGACACCCTTGTTTATTGGAACAAAAGATTGTCCCGCGTTGGTGCTTTTGTAGAAGCCGTGCTCGTGTGCAGTCAAATAAAGTTCGTTAGAGTTGCCCGGGTTGACATCGATATCATAAAAATAATCAGGGCTGGAGAACGAATTGCCATCAACGATCAACATCCAGGAAAGGCCGCCGTCAGAGGTTTTATATAGAAAACCTCTGAGACCGGGATTGACCCTGGTGGCAGCATAGATCACGTTGCCATTGTTGGGGTCAACCTCGATGTCGTAAACGATGTGACCGCCCAGAATGCCACCGTTCGAGGCTGTCCAGCTCTCTCCTCCATTCAGAGACTTGAATATACCGCCCCCATAAGTGCCAGCATAGACGATGGCTGAGTTGGTTGGGTGTGTTGCCAACGATTGAATTTTGAGGTTCCCCAAACCGGCGTTCTTGCGGTACCAGGTTTCTCCCTGGTCGTAAGACTTGTATACACCGCTGACATAACTGCCAGCATAAATGCGGTTGGGTTGGTTCAGGTCTACCGCCAGTGCGGTAAAGGTGCCTCCCACCGGTCCAACCGGGATTAATGGGATGACAGGATTATCTTTAGCTATCAGCGGCAGGTATTGCTTTCGGCCACCAATTGGAAAACCTTTGGCATCAGAATTTAGTAACGATCCGGCAACTAACACAGTAAGCAAAATGCTGCTGATCCATCGGCTGGGGTTTCTGTTTTTTTGCGTCATGTTGTACACTGACCCGTCTGATTACAACAATCGTGCCAGAATGCGTTTACATTAAAATCTCCCGCAGCGCGTCCAAACAGGCCTGAATTGCCAGGTCATCGACATCATTGTGCGTGACCAACCGGATTTCGCCATTACCACTGCCGCTGATCAGAACTCGTCGTTCTTTCATTTCGCAAACTAACCTGCGTTTATCAATGCCAATGGAAGGGTCGAGCTTGAAAAAGACCATGTTGGTGTTGGGGGAACCCTTGGTCAGTACAACTCCAGGAATCTCTGCTAATCCTTCAGCCAGGCTGCGCGCCCTGAGATGATCTTGCTCCAGACGGTCAATCATACTATCGAGAGCCACGATGCCAGCCGCGGCAAGTACGCCTGCCTGGCGCATGCCTCCGCCCAGCAATTTTCGGATTCTGCGTGAGCGCTTGATGAACAGTTTGCTGCCGCACAAAACTGAGCCCACCGGAGCGCATAACCCCTTGCTGAGGCAAAATGTGACACTGTCAGCGGGTTCGGACAGTTCAGCGGCCGGAACTTTTAGCTCTACCGCGGCATTGAAGATGCGCGCTCCGTCGACATGGTAATAGAGGCCCAGTTCGGTTGTTGTGGCACCTACGCTGCGCATATAGTCTGTGCTGAGTGCCTTCCCGCCGCAGGCATTTTGAGTATTTTCAACAATTACCATCTTCGAGATTGGTTCGTGGTAGTCACGTGGATTACGCATAGCTGCCTTGATATCCTCAAGTGCCAGACTGCCGTCTTGCTGGTTGGGAATGGTATGGATAACAACCCCTCCCAAGGCAGATACGCCGCCAGCCTCGTGCAAAAAGGTGTGCCCCATGCTTCCCATGATAGCCTCATCGCCACGGTCACAGGCGGCCAGGGTTGCCACCAGGTTTCCCATCGTGCCTGAGCTGACCAGCAAACCGGCTTCCTTGCCAAGTATGGCGGCCGACTTCTCCTCCAGTTCGATGACGGTGGGGTCTTCTCCATAAACGTCATCGCCCACTTGGGCAGACGCCATGGCGGCGCGCATTTCATCTGTCGGATGCGTGACGGTATCGGAACGAAAATCGAAATAGTTATGCATTTGCTATCTCCAGACTGTCTAATACAGATTGTAAGTCGGCAGGCAGGGGGGCTGTAAACACGGTTTCCTCTCCCGCCCCTGGCAGGCGGATTGAAAGCCTGCCCGCGTGTAAGAAAAATCGGTCCAAATCAATGCTTTTTTTGCGTCGTCCGTAGATCTGATCGCCGGTAACAGGGCAGCCCAGAAAAGCCAGGTGAACACGAATCTGGTGAGTGCGTCCGGTCAGGGGCTTTACTTCCAGCAGGGTATGGTCACGATAATCCGTGATGGTAAAAAATTCGGTCTCAGCTTTTCTGCCTTTGTCGCCATAGGTCACTGCCATGCGCTGACGAAGTTTTTCGTCTCTGCCGATGCGGGTTTCGATGCGGCCTGTGGGCGTGGGTGGTCTGCCATCCACCAATGCCAGGTAGGTTTTCCTGGCTTTTTTATTCTTAAATTGACGCACCAGCCAGGTGTAGGCTTCATGGTTTCTCGCAACAATCAACACGCCCGAGGTGTCTTTGTCCAGGCGGTGGACGATGCCTGGACGATCAGGCTCACCTGCCCTGGCAATTTCTGGCCAGTGGAAAAGCAGGGCATTCACCAGCGTATCCTGCTGATTCCCAGCCCCCGGGTGGATCACCAGCCCGCTGGGCTTATTGATAACGACTACATCCGTGTCCTCATAGATAACATCCAAATGGATGTCCTGCTGCTCAAGCGCTGTATCTGCCTCTGCTTTGACAGACAGAACAATCTTATCGCCAGATTCCAGCTTGTAAGAAGACTTGCTCAGTACGCCCCCGTTTACAGTGACTTGACCGGCTGAAATCATGGTCTGAATGGTTGCCCGTGATAGCTCTGGGATCCGCTCTGCCAGGAATTTGTCCGCGCGTAGTGGGCTCAACTCGTCAAAAACGATCTCGATCCGTTCAGTTTTCATCTGCTCCGCCCGAATTATGCATGATGTCACCTTGATGGGCTTCTTTTTGCTTGTGCTCTTGAAGTAGCAATCCCAACAACATCAGCGCCACCCCGACAGTAACGCTGGAATCAGCAACATTGAAGACCGGGAACCGCCCCACCGCGATAAAGTCTGTCACGAAACCGAGTTGAACACGGTCGATCATGTTGCCCAGCGCGCCTCCCAGTATCAAACCAAGGCTGAGCCGATAGAGCAGCGGTTCGTTCACCGCCCTGTGGTAGTACCAGATCACAGCACCAGCGATAATTACCGCGAGGATCAGCAGGGGGATGTTGGCGTTTTGAAACATACCAAAGGCTGCTCCGGTATTTTGCCAGTACGTGAAACGAAAGAAAGGTGCCAGAAAGGGAATCGGGTAGGTTTCTTGCCCTAAGGTCAGATTCTGACGGATGAGCCCTTTGCTCCACTGATCCAGGACGATAACCAGCAGCGCGATAGCAATCAGCAGCAGGTAATGGCGAAAGATTCTCTTGCCCGAAATCATCCCACCGCCTTTTCTATTTTCAAAACCAGGTCTTCTCCATCGAAACTATCTCTGAAATACCCGTCAGCGTCGAGTTCTTCTTCAGTCAACTCAAGCGCCAGTGTTTCATTGGAAATATATTCGGCGTTGTTTCGAATGGCTTGCGACAATTCAGGTGATGCCTGGTAGCGCACAAATATCCGGTCGGCAATATCCAACCCGGATGTTTTGCGCAAATCCTGAACCCGGCGGACGAACTCCCTGGCCAGTCCTTCATGCAGCAATTTGGGTGTCAGGGTTGTGATCAGAGCAGCCATGTATGCGCCCTCTGTTGCCACCTGATAACCTTCCTTTGAGGAGGTATGCACTTCAACCTCATCAGGCCTGATTTCATAGTATTTTCCGTCCACATTAACCACCAGGTTCAGGCCTTCCAGCAGTTTCAAGGCGCTCTCCTGAGCAGGCAGATCCAATATCGCCTGGCGTATCTTTGGGCTGAGTGCGCGGTATTTTTGACCCAACTGTTTGGGTAAAGGATTGAGACTGTACGTGACCGCCTCTTCATCGCCACCCAACAGGCGTACTCGCTTCACATTTAATTCATCTTCCAGGATGTCCTTAAAGCGCTCGATGACCTCACCTTCCTCTGCCTTACCTACCGCAAAGGCGGCTTCCGCCAGTGGTTGCCTTACCTTCATATTCGATTTGTTTCGGGCTGAATGCCCCAGCGAGGCTAACTTCATCACCAGGTTCATATCCCGGTTAAGTCCTTCATCGATCAGGCGTTTGTCAACTTTAGGCCAATCGGCCAGATGCACGGAAATTGGGGCATTTTGATCAACTGAGGTGACCAGATTGCGGTAGAGCGTCTCGGCCATAAATGGCATGGTGGGCGCAATCAGTTTGCTGACAGTCACAAGCGCCTTATAAAGCGTCTCGTAGGCTGCCCCTTTATCTGCGTCCGATTCGCTCTTCCAGAATCGCCTTCTTGAGCGGCGCAGATACCAGTTGGACAGTTGATCCACAAAGACCTCAATCGGTCGGGTCGCGCCCACGACATCAAAACTCTCGTAAGCAGCGGTTACGTCTCGAACCAGGGTTTCCAATGAAGACAGCAGCCAATCATCCAGTTTAGAAAACTGGGGGATGATGGCTGAGTCAGGTGTCCATTCATCCAGGTTGGCATAGGTCACAAAGAAGGAATAGGTGTTCCAGAGCGTGAGCATGAAACTGCGCACCACTTCGCTGACAAGTTCTTTGCTAAAGCGGCGTTCGTTTCCCGGCGGACTGGAGGTATACATGTACCAGCGCATGGGGTCGGCGCCAAACTCATTGATCACTTCCCAGGGGTCAATCACATTCCCACGCGATTTTGACATCTTCTGCCCGTTTTCGTCCAGAATCAGCCCCAGACAGATCACATTTTTATAAGCCTTGCTGTCCATCACCAGGCTGCTGATGGCGTGCAGGGAGTAAAACCACCCACGGGTCTGATCGACCGCCTCACAGATAAAATCAGCAGGAAATTGAGATTTGAACTCTTCCAGGTTTTCAAAGGGATAATGCCATTGCGCGTAAGGCATGGCACCCGAATCAAACCAGACATCGATGAGTTCGGTCACGCGCTTCATCTGCCCATGCCCGCAGTTGGGGCAAGGGAAGCGAACTTCATCGACATAGGGGCGGTGTAATTCAAGGTCGCTCAGGTCTTTTCCGGCCAGGTCGCTCAGTTCTTGTCTGGAACCAGCACAAACCTGGTGGTGACAATCTGGGCATTCCCAGACCGGCAGAGGTGTGCCCCAATATCGGTTGCGCCCAAGGGCCCAGTCGATATTGTTTTCCAGCCAATTGCCAAAACGACCGTTCTTGATGTGCTCTGGAACCCAGTTGATTTCCTGGTTGAGCTCAACCATTCTGTCTTTAATCGCGCTGGTCTTGATAAACCAGGTTGGTCTGGCCATATAAAGTAAGGGGGTAGAACACCGCCAGCAGAACGGATAGGTATGCGTCATCGTGCCAGCATTAAAAAGCAAACCACGATCATGCAGATCCTGGATGACGCCAGGGTCTGCGTCTTTGACGAAAACACCGGCCCAATTATGCACCTGCCTGACGAAGCGGCCTTCTTCGTCTATCGTCATGAGCAGAGGCAGGTCATACTGCCTGGCTACTTCCATGTCTTCCATACCGAAGGCGGGCGCAATGTGCACAAGACCTGTGCCATCGTCAGTCGTGACGTAGTCAGCGTTGACGATAAAGTGTGCTGGTTTTTCAGTTGGGAAAAAGGTAAATAGAGGCGCATATTTCTTGCCTCGTAACGACTTTCCTTTCATCGTCTTCAAAACCCGGAAAGATCGGTCGCCAAACACTTTTTCTACCAGGTCTTTGGCCAAAATCAGTTTTTCTTCGCCCATCCCGTCAGCGGTAACCAGGGCATATTCGACCTCGGGATGAGCAGCCACTGCCACGTTACCCGGCAGCGTCCAGGGGGTTGTAGTCCACACCAGCAGGCTGGTATCTTCTTCATCCACCAGGGGAAACCGAACGTAAATGCTCGGATCTTCCGTCTCTTCATAGCCCAGCGCTACCTCGTGGTCTGAGAGCGGTGTGCCGCAGCGCGGGCAATAGGGAACAACTTTATGCCCCTGATAGAGCAGGTCTTTATCCCAGATGGACTTCAAAAGCCACCAAACCGACTCGATGTAGTCATTGGCATAAGTCACATAGGCGCGCTCTTTATCCACCCAATAGGCGATGCGATCGGTCATCTCCTCCCAGTCCTGAATGCGCGAGAATGCCGATTCGCGGCAGAGTTGGTTAAATTCAGCGATGCCGTATTCTTCAATTTGGCTTTTGCGGGTGAAACCAAGCTGCTTTTCAACCTCGATTTCAACTGGCAGACCATGAGTATCCCAGCCGCCACGGCGATCGACAAAATAGCCCTGCATGGTTTTATAGCGCGGGAACATATCTTTGAAAGCGCGGGCCAGAACATGGTGTACACCGGGCTTACCGTTGGCAGTCGGGGGACCTTCAAAAATTACAAAAGGAGGGCGATCGCTGCGGTCTTCAGAAGAGCGCTTGAAAATGTCACGTGTTTTCCAGAAACGCAACTGGACTTCCTCTTCCCAGGGGATATCTAACTTTGATGAAACTGGTTTAAACATACAACCTCCAATAGTCATGTCAAATAAAAAAAGCCCATCCCTGACAGGGACGAGCCAAAATCTGCTCGCGGTACCACCCCGCTTCCCAACCTTAGTCGGACGCTCGGTGCCCCGCAATCGGGGGGCAGGCGGCTCGCCTACTGCCCAAGGGCGTGTTCAGCGCGCGGCTCAGGAAGGATTTTCGTTCACCTGTTTCCACCCGGCTTTCACCATCCCGGGTTCGCTACTGGACAGCATTGAACTACTCGTTTCCGTCACAGCCTAAGTTGAAATTTTATCATAAATATGGCGGGGGAGATTTATTTGTAGCTGACTGCCAGGGCTGTCTTAGATCAGTTTAAAGTCAGCCTTGTGGCTAAGTTATTTGGTTCAGTCAGGCCTTATGCGCGAACCGCGTGCGATGCGATCCTAAGAGCACGCCTGTGCCGGATAAAAAAACGAACCCTTTCGGGATTCGTAGTGGGTGCCTGAAGGGGGTCGAACCCTCAACATCTTCATCCACAGTGAAGTACTCTGCCATTGAGCTACAGGCACCGCGATAGGCAAGTATTCTATCATAAGGCTATTTCGACTGCAAGCAAAAATGCCTAAAAGTTAATCGAGCTCAGTTGATCCCTCGGGATGGAACGCTGTTCAAAGGTACGCAGGTCTTTGACCGCAACGGTCCCATTAGCCAGCTCATCCGGACCCAGGACCAAGGCCTTTTTGACACCCAACCGGTCAGCAAGTTTAAACTGCTTAGCAAGCTTATCCGGTTCCGCCAGGATGACGTTAAAACCTTCTTCTCTCAATACTGTGGTCAGGCGCACAGACTCGATCAACATGTCTGCATTAAACACTGTCACAAACACAGTGCCAGGATAATTTAAATCAACAGGCAGCAAACCATAAGCCTCCAACACCAGCATGACCACCACATCACCCATGGCAAAGCCAACACCCGGCAGGGGTTGCCCGCCCACATCGGCGACCAGGTTGGCGTAGTGTCCCCCTCCCAAAATTGCTCTGAAATTACCCTTCACTTCGTGAGCTTCGAAAACAACACCAGTATAATAATCCAGCCCCCGAATGATCCTGGGCTCGTAGCGTACGTATTCCGCAATACCCAAGGCCTCTACATAGCTGAAAAGTTGGCTGAGTTCTTCTGATTCCTGCCACAACTGAGTGTTATCCAGCAGCCTTCTGGTCGCTTCAATCTGACCCCGCTCCAAACCCAGATCTTCCAGGTTTTTTTCCCAGACATTTTCAGGTTGCTTGTCGATGCGATCGATCATTTTGAGCAATTCTGGTTTAATTTCGGCACTGATACCGTTCTCGGTCAATTTGCGATCCATTAATCGGCGATCATTGACCAAAATCTGAACCATGTTGCTTTGCAGCCCCACCAACTTCAAGAAATTAGCAGCAACTGCCAGCAATTCCGCATCCGCCTGAACCGCGTCGCTCCCTATCAGATCGATATTCCATTGGTAAAATTCGCGGGTACGACCTTTTTGAGGACGTTCATAACGCCAAAATGGACCAAAAGACCACCAGCGCAGAGGAAGGACAAGCTGATTTTGTTTTTCAGCGACCATGCGGGCAAGCGTTGGGGTTAACTCCGGACGCAGAGTGATGGCATCACCGCCGCGGTCTTCAAATACAAAGGCCTGTTCTTTGACCAGTTCTTCGCCCGATTTGGCTGCATAGAGATCAATCCTCTCCAGGCAAGGCCCCTCATACTGCTGATAACCAAAACTCTCCGAAGCCTGGCGCAGCTTCTCCACCAGCCATTGGCGCCTTCCCATTTCATCGGGGTAAAAATCCCTTGTTCCTTTGACACTTCTGATGATGTCCTTCATAATTTCGACCTTTTCTTGTGAAGATAAATCAGTATAACATGTGTCCGTTTATAAGATAAAATAGTAACAGGCAGCATTCTCAAGGAGGTGTAAATGAACATAAAGACAATTCTTAAAGTTTCAGAAGGCGAATTGCTTACAACAGGTGTCAACTTAGAGACTGAAGTCAGGGGAGCCTTTGCAGGAGATCTGATGAGTGATGTTTTAGCGTCGATTCAACCTGAGGCCGTGCTTCTTACGGGATTGTGCAACCCGCAGGTGGTCCGAACCGCGCTCATTGCCGATGTCAGAGCGATCGTTTTTGTTCGCGGCAAAATTCCTGCCAATGAAACCATAGCCCTTGCCCTGGAAGAAAGCTTGCCGATCATCTCCTCACCCCTGGGCTTATATAAGCTGAGCGGTCAACTGATGTTGGCAGGACTCCCTAGCCTCGAAAAAACGATGAATCATTCATTTGACGAAGAATAATCCAGTTCAAACTACGAGGAATTATGCCCTCAGTACTTCCAATTATTTCAGACACTCAAGCTGAAAATATCACCAAAACCGAAGAGCTCGCCTACGAATTACCAATCGAGGAGGTGATGACAGAAAACGTGGTCTGTCTATCTCCCGATACCATTATTCGCGAGGCGCTGGATATTTTCCGAAAGGTTCGTATCTCCGGCGCTCCGGTTACCGATCAGGGCAAGCTGGTGGGAATTTTGTCTATCGAAGACCTGATCCGATCCCTGCGCGAAGGTCGTATAGACCTGAAAGTGTCAGACTATATGACCAAAGACATTTGTGTCATCAGGACACACGACCCGGTCATAGAAGCGCTTAAGGTATTTGCCAAACATGGTGTTGGCAGGCTTCCCGTCCTCAACAGGCAGGGCGACTTGGCTGGCATCCTGACCAAGGGAGATATCACCAACGGTCTGTTAAAGGCCCTTCAGCAGGAATATCACGCCGAAGAAATCATCCGTTACCGCGCCTCTCATCTTTTTGAGGACATTCAATCCGAACGAACCAGTCTGATTTTGCGTTATAACATTAAAAAAGGCGATTTTACCCATGGAGGCTCTGCTTCGGGCGACATCAAACGCGCGCTGCTGAGGCTGGGCGCCACCCCCCAACTAGCTCGTCGCTGCGGCATCGCTGTATACGAAGCCGAAATGAACCTGATTATTCATTCCGATAATGGCGGAACCCTGCGGGTCGAGATCGAACCGCAAGAAATTACCATGGCTGCCTATGACGATGGCCCTGGTATCGAAGATGTTGATGCAGCCCTCAAACCAGGTTACTCAACTGCCACAGAAGAGATTCGGGAAATGGGCTTTGGTGCTGGTATGGGTCTGGTCAATATCAAGCGTTGTGTAAATGAAATGAAGCTGTTTTCGTCAAAGGAAGCCGGCACACAACTCTACATGGTTATGTATCTTCAGGACGAAGATAAAACTAACAAGCAAATTAGCAGGAAAGACTGATGAACCTACAGGAAGTAATCGATTCCCTCCAACTCAAAATCCTCACTGAGAAAAAGGATTTTTCGACCATCAAGGTCAGCACCGGTTACACTTCTGACTTGCTCAGTTGTGTTATGACCGGGGCTGAAGACCAGTGCATCTGGATTACCCTGATGGCACACAGCAATATCATCGCTGTTGCCTCACTTTTGGATGTCGCTGCAATAATCATCACCGAGAATGCCCAGCCAGATGAAACCACAATCGCCCGGGCAAACCAGCAGTCCATTATTTTATTGTCAACCCCCATCCCCACATTCAATGTTGTTGGTCAACTTTGGGACCTGGGTATTCGGGGCACATAATCAAACGAGACCGCTTTGAACACTTATCGGGCTGAGCTGCACGTTCATACAGTCCTTTCCCCTTGCGCTGGGATCGAAATGATCCCCCCCTTGATCGTCAATAAAGCGCTGGAGGTCGGCATCCAGATTATTGCCATCACTGACCATAACGCCAGTGCCAATGTGGAAGCGGTCATGCAGGCCGCTGAAGGGACTGCTCTGACCGTCATCCCAGGCATGGAACTGCAGACTAACGAAGAAATTCACAGCCTCTGTTTATTTGAGACCCTGGACCAGCTGAGTCAATTGCAAAAGATCGTCGACCAAACCCTTCCAAATATTCCCAATAATATTGAATATCTGGGTGAGCAATTCGTAGTGGACAAGGAGGGCGAGTTCATCCGACGGGAAGATCGTCTTTTGATCAATTCCACTTCCTTATCCATTTATGACGCCTGCAAATTGGTTACCGATCTTGAGGGTCTTCTGATCCCGGCTCATGTCAACCGTGAAGCCTATGGTTTGATTTCGCACCTGGGGACTGTTCCTCAGGATTTACCTGTGAAAGCTCTGGAAATCTCCAGGCACATCACTCCCGAAAAAGCTCGCCAACGCTTCCCCATACTAACCAATTACCATCTCATCCAAAGCGGCGATGTTCACTTTATCGATGATTTTCTGGGTTCAAATCATTTTCTTCTCGATTATCCCAACTTTAATGAAATTAAGTTGGCCTTAAGCGAGTGTGGCAACCGCCTCCACGAAATCACTTCTGTCTGATTTTTTCCTTTTTTTTCCGTGTTCGCATTGACCGATTTTTCATTCACGGGTATACTTTGCTTGTTAAATAATGCACAAATTCGGCTCCAATTGAGCCAGAATGAACAACAGGAGAGCAAAAATTGGATAGTATTACAGAAATACCCACGATCATTGACCCTTTGGAAATCCCTGAAAAAAAGGCCATAATTGATCAGATTCTCAAAGAAAACGCCGATTTAAATGGCGCTACTATGGTTATCCTCAATGAGTTACAGGATAAAATTGGTTTTGTATCAAGACCAATGCAGGCCTATGTCGCTCGGCAGCTTGGTATTCCGCTCAGCAAGGTTCATGGTGTAGTTACCTTTTACTCATTCTTTACCACCACACCTCGCGGAAAGCACACCATCAAGTTCTGTCTCGGCACCGCCTGCTACGTTGGCGGCATCGACCAGATCATCGAGAAGGCCAAACAGGTTTTGGGCATTGAACCAGGTCAGACCACACCAGACGGTATGATTACACTCGAGGTCTGCCGCTGTGTTGGCGCTTGCAGCCAGGCACCTGTTGTTCTCGTGGACGACACTGTCCACGGCCGCCTCCAGCCCAATCGCTTCCCGAAATTAGTGCAGGACATCCAAAAGGCCGAGGCTGCCTAATTGAGAGAATTAGCACTCCACATTCTCGACATTGCCAATAACAGCATTGCTGCTGGTGCTGACAAGATCAGCATAACAGTGGTCGAGAATCGAAGTGATGACACCTTAACAATTGAGATCGAGGATGACGGAAAAGGCATGAGCCCCGAAATGGTTGCTCGCGTCACAGACCCATTCGTGACCAGCCGCACAGAGCGAAAAGTTGGGTTAGGTATACCAATGCTCAAGTATGCCGCTGAGGCATGTGATGGGTGGTTCAAAATCACTTCCGAGGAAGGAAAGGGCACGAGAGTGACCGTCCAGTTCCAATTGAGTCACATCGACCGCATGCCGCTTGGTGACCTTGCTGATACGTTTCTTACTTTACAGCTGGGCGCACTAGATGTGAATTGGATTTTTACCGTAAAACGTGATGAACACCAGTTTCATTTTGACGATTCTGAACTCAAAAAGGAGCTGGAAGGAATTGAACTCACAGAACCTGAGGTGATTCGCTTCATCCGCTCGATTTTCAAAGAAGGAATACAAGAATTACAACTATTATAAGGAACAAGGAGAAATAAGGAATGCCAACAATTAAATCGCTTGACGACTTAAAGAGAGTTCGAGCAGAAGCCCTCAAAAAACAAGAGCTTAAAACAACCTCAGGCAAAACTGAGATCATTGTAGGCATGGGAACCGTGGGGATTGCTGCCGGAGCCCGTGAAACCCTCAAAGCAATCCTGGATTATATTGATCACAACAACCTGGCAAATGTCATTATCCGCCAAACTGGAAATATCGGTATTGATTCTTATGAACCTGTAGTCCAGGTCATTACCCCGGGCGCAGAAAAAGTGACCTACGGCAGGGTCAATACTGAAATGGTAAAAGTGATCATGGACGAACATGTCGTGAATAACCGCATTGTCGCTGACTACAAAATTGAAGGCTGATTCTTAAAACAAGGTTTGTTTTTCGAATAAGCATACGGAAGGAAACTTATGGCATTTTACAGATCAACTGTTTTGGTTTCTGTTGACCCCATATGTGTTGAAAAAGGCGCATATGAGTTGATAGATTC